>JBBWZU010000465.1:0-5484 GCA_039649225.1 Hyphomicrobiales bacterium
GGTCGACCTGGAGCCGGTGCGCGCCGCCATCCGCGACGAGCGCAAGCTGGTGCTGCACTATGTCGATCGCGAAGGCGACGAGACGGAGCGCGTGATCTGGCCGATCGCGATCGGCTTCTTCAAGCGCGCGGAGGTGATCGCCGCCTGGTGCGAGTTGCGCGGCGACTACCGGCATTTCCGCACCGACCGGATCGCGCGCGTGCGCCCGACGGACAAGCGCTATCCGCGCCGCCGGCGTGTCATGATGAAGGAATGGCGCGAGGCAGAGGGGATCGCGGAGCAGATTTAGCGCGTAGCCCGGATGGAGCCATAAGCGCGGTCACGCGCGTCTTGCGACGCGCTATGGAAATCCGGGAGGCCGAACCCGGCGGCTCGACCGCCCCGCATTTCATGCGGGCTACAAGGGTAGCGTCCCCGCATTTCATGCGAGCACCTCGCTGCTGACAGAAACTGTCAGGGGCGTCTCTTACGGTCCTGGTCATCCCAACCGGAGACTTTTCCATGCCCGATCCCAACTTCATCCTGCTCTATGTCGACAGCCCGCCCGCCAGCGCGCGCTTCTATAAAGACTTGCTCGGCAAGCCGCCGGTCGAGTCCTCGCCGACCTTTGCGATGTTCGCGCTCGAGAGCGGCATCATGCTCGGCCTGTGGTCGCGCCACACGGTCGAGCCCGCGGCCACCGCCCCGGCCGGAGGGAGCGAGATCGCCTTCACGGTGGCCGACCGGGATGCGGTCGGACGCATGTATGCCGAATGGGGCGCGCTGAACTTGAGGATCGCGCAGGCGCCGACCGATCTCGATTTCGGCCACACCTTCGTGGCGCTCGATCCGGACGGTCATCGGCTGCGGGTTTTTGCGCCGGCCGCGTCATGAGCCGGCACGATGAAGGAAGCAAGACGCCGGGACAAGCCCGGCCATGACGGAGTGTTTTATTTCTCCGGCTTCGGCGCGGCCTTCTCGTGCACCTTGTCCTTCTCGTCGACCTGGCGCTCCACGTCGGCGCTCAGCCGCTGATAAAAGCCGAGCCCCAAAATGGTGAGAATGCCCATGAACAGGATCACCGAGGGATAGAGCACCATCGTGATGTCCTTGGAGCCTTCGCGGAACACCATCACCAGCGCCTCGATGAAGACCGCGATCACGATGGTGGACATGAACTTGGTCAGGCTGCGGCGCGCCTCGGAGGCAAGACGCATCTCGCGGCCGCGGATGACCTCTTCCTCGACGAAGTATTTGGCGACGTCGAACACCGCCATCGCGATCACCACATAGCCGATCGCGCCGAGTAAAGCCGGGCCGGCCTCGGCCCATTCCGCCGCCAGCGCGAAAACGATCAGGGACGCGCTATAGAAAGAGAGCGCCAGCGCGATCAGCATCAGCACGGCGCTCGCGATCCCGAACACGCCGCGGGAGACGAATTCCATCACATTGGTCATGCGGGTCGTGCCGTTCGGGTTGGGCCGCGTGTCAGGCGGCTGTCACGATGGAACCCGCGAGTTGGGAGGAAAGTTCCGTGGAGATAATTCCGTCATGGCCGGGCTTGACCCGGCCAAGGCCGGGCATGACGGAGCTGTTGCTAAAGCACCGGGGCGACGGGCGAGAGTGCCGGCGCGCGGGTCTCGATCGTGCGCGTCAGGCGGTGGATGTCGCGGAACGCCTGCATCACCCAGGCGCGCAGGGCCGCGCGCTGATCGAACGCCAGATCGCCCGGCATGCGGCCGGTCTCGCTGCGCGAGAGCGGCTTTGCGACGATGTCGCCGAGCGACAACGCCGGATCATCGTCGAGCGCGTCGGCAAGCTCCTGATCGAATAGCGGCAGCGTCATGCGCAGATCGTGCTCCTGCATCTCCTGATAGGCGGCAGAGCGCCGCGTCTTGTCCTTCACCTTGCCGACGAACGCATTGTCGACCAGCACGAAGGCGCAATCGTCAAACCGCTCGCGCAAGTGCCGCGCCTCCTCATAGGCGTCGGCGCCGCGATCCGCGATGTAGAAGATGATCGGCTCGACATTGCGCACATGCGCCTCGGCGGCGAACTGGCTCTCGAACATCACCTTGAAGAACTTGCGCAACGCATGATGCGAGACGTCGACGACGCGGGCCTCGGGGGCGCGCCGCGCCAGCGTGTCGAACAGCGTCATCTGGTCGCGCGTCTCGGCGAGATCGACCACGACCGTGTCGTAGGGAAACGCGGCGCGCAGCGTCTGCTCGGTGACGTCGGTGTCGAACACCAGCGGCGGGCGGCCGGAGAGCGCGAAATAGTCGCCGAGCACGCGCGCCAGCAGCGTCTTGCCGGTGCGCGCGTGCAACGAGGTGACGATCGCGGCCGGACTTGGTCGCATGACAGCATCCGGTCGCGTTGCCGGTTCCGCATCCGGATCGCGCGGCGGCTGCCGCTCGGGCGGCTGTCGCCGCTCAGGCGGCCGCTCGCGCTCAGGCAGCAGCTGCCCGTCGATCGGTGAGACGCTCGATGAGGCCGACACGGTCATATTCGTCGCAAATGTGGCGCAACCAGGTGCGGACATACCCGCGCAGCACGAGCGAGTTGTTCGCCGGTTGGCCGTTGGCGTGCTTGTTGGCGATGTAGTCGGTGAACGGGACGCCGGCAAGCTCGACCTGCTCGTAGGCCATCTCGTTGAGCTTCGGGATGGTCACTTCGACCGCCGTGTTGTTGCCCTTGAAGTAGTTCTTGTAGATCGCAGGATTCCACTCGAAGAAGCTGGTATCGTTGATGAAGTTCTTCACGATGAAGTAGTGCTGGCCCTTCATGAAGGGCAGCACTTCGGCGATCTCGTCGAGCGACGCGACTGAGGAACCGACCACGTGCATCAGGCCGAAATTGAACTCGCCGGCATTGACCAGATCGAAGAACCCGACCTCGGTCAGCGTGTCGAGCGTTTCGGCCAGCAGGCCGGCGCGGATATCGATCAGGCTGACCTTGATCTCGCTGGTCGAGAGCGTGTCGATCATGCGCATCTGATCCGACGCGGTCGTCACGTCGACGATCTCGGTGACGTCGGGATGAAAGCGTTGCAGCGTGCCGCGCGGATGCTCGGCATCGAACGCGCGGACCAGCGTGTTCTTGGCCTTGAGATAGTCGAGCACTGTCCGCGAAACCGTCGTCTTGCCGACGCCACCTTTGTCGGCGCCCACCATGAGAACAACTGGCTTCATGGTCTTTGCTCCTGTTTTCTTGACCGAGGCTGGCGAGGATTTCCTGCGTGCTGCCACGTGTTGCCCCCGCGCACTTCGGCACGTTGCCCGATCGAAGGACGAAACACTGCTTCGCACGCGGTCATACGATGTTCATAAGCCGGGCGCCACCCGCCGCCGGCAGACCAGGAGCACATCGCAACGCAACTGCGCGCAACTGGATCGCCGCCCTTCCACGGCGATCACGCCGGCAAACCAATCCCCGCACGGCGCCTCAACTCAACGCGGCGCCGATCAACCTCCCCTGCGGAAATCAGTCCAAGCGTCAGTAACGTGATGAGATTGCGCAATCGTGGCAGATTTCCGCCCAAAGCTGGGGCGTTGTAAGCCATCGCTGCCATCTGGCGCCGCAAATTTGACGCTAAGTATCAGTTCGTCATGGCCGGGCTAGTTCCGGAGTGCCTAAGTTCCGACGCGCAGCGGCGCGCCGAGCTTACGCAGGGTCGCAAGGACCGACAGCGCCACGATCTTTCCGGTCTTCGGATTCTCCGACGGTATGTTCTCGATCGACAGCGTGAAGGCGGCCGAGTCGGCGTCGACCTCGATGGTGTGACAGTTCCGCGTTTTGGCCGGATCGGCCCAGATGTCGATCATGGTGCGGTCCGGCCCGATGCCGGCGAGCGCGAGAGCCGCGGCCACGTTGACGTTGGCGGGAAATCCGGCGGCCGCATCGCGCGCGCTGCCGGAGAACACCAGCTTGGCCTCGTTCAGCCCCTCGACCGAGATGTTGTTCTTGGTGAGATGCGGCGCGCCGGCGAGCCCGTTCGGCGGCTTGCGCGTCGTCATTTTCACCGAGCGAATAGTGCCCTCGGCCGCCGCCGCCACCGCATCGAGGCCGAGCAGCCCGCCGGTCGGCACGATGATGCGCCCGCCGTGCTGTTTGGCGAGCTCCAGCAGCTCGGGGCGCGGCAGCAGCGCGCCGCAGGAGAGGACCATCACCTGCTTGCCGGCGGTGAGCATCGGGCGGCAGATTTTTTCGATGATCGCGGCCGGCGCGCATTCGACCGCCAGGTCGGCATGCTCGGGAAATTCCTCCAGCGCGACGATCGGCACTTCGATGCCCTCCTCGTCGAGCCAGCCGCGCGCGGTCTCGGCGTCGCGTGCCGCAACGCAACTCAGCGTCAACCCCGGCACGCCGTCGGCGAGGCTGCGCGCGAGCGTGCGCCCGATGGATCCAAGGCCGGCGATCGCAATACGCATGTCGGACAGACCCTTTCGTTGCTGGAGCGCCGTCATAGCCTGCGACAAAGGTAGCCACAATGCTGGCTTGACCGCGCCGGCAGGCCCGATAAAGCAATGTGACAAAAGACGTTACACGGAGGACATGATGCCCAGGATGATTTTGGCCGCGCTCGCGGCGCTGGCCGCGCTGCTCGGGCCTGCCGCCGCCCAAGACTACCCGAACCGGCCGATCACCATGGTGATCCCGTTCGCGGCCGGCGGCCCGACCGACGTGCTCGGCCGCGTCGTCGCGGCGAAGATGGGCGACATTCTGGGCCAGCAGATCATCGTCGAGAACGTCGGCGGCGCCGGCGGCATGACCGGCGCCAACAAGATCAAGGTGGCGGCGCCGGACGGCTATCAGATTTTGCTCGGCACCGTCGGCACGCAGGCGCAGGTGCAGAACCTCGTCGCCAAGCCGCTCTACAATGCGGCGACCGACTTCCAGCCGGTCGCCCTGCTCGCCGAAGTGCCGCTGGTGCTGATCGTGCGCAAGGATTTGCCGGTCAGCACCATCAAGGAATTCGTCGACTACACCAAACAGAACCAGGACAAGATGTCGTTCGCCTCCTCGGGCGTCGGCGCGGCGGTGCATCTCGGCACCGTGCTGCTCAATTCGGCGATCGGCGTGAAAGTCACTCATGTGCCCTATCGCGGCAGCGCGCCGGCGATGCAGGACCTGCAAGGCGGGCGCGTCGACTACATGACGGAGATCGTCTCGACCGGATATCCGCAGATCCAGGGCGGCGCCGTGAAGGCGATCGCGATGCTGGCGCCGCAGCGCTCAAAGATCCTGCCCGACCTGCCGACCGCGCGCGAAGGCGGCGTGAATGTCGACGCCTATACGTGGAATGCGCTGTTCCTGCCCAACACGACACCGGAGCCGGTCGCCAAGAAACTGCATGACGCGGCCGTGGAGGCGATGAAGTCGCCGCAGGTGCGCGAAAAGCTCGACGGCCTCGGCGTCACGATCGTCTCCGAGGAGCGCATGAGCGCCGCGTATCTCGGCAAGTTCGTCAAGGACGAGATCGAGAAGTGGGGCGCGGCGATC
>JBBWZU010000472.1:0-6366 GCA_039649225.1 Hyphomicrobiales bacterium
TTGGCCGGAATCATCATGCTGCTGCTCGGCATCGGTGTCGCCTACCTGATGGGACGCAGCATCGTGAACCCGATCGCCGCGCTGACCGGCGCGATGCGTGAGCTCGCAGGCGGCAACTTCGACGTCCTGCTGCCGGGCCTCGGCCGCAAGGATGAGCTCGGCCAGATGGCCAAGGCGGTCGAGACCTTCAAGGTCCGCGCCGCCGAGAAGGCGGAGCAGGAAGCAGCGGCGCGCGCCAGCGAAGCGCAGTCGCTCGAGGCGCAGCGCCGCGAGGTGCTGCACAAGCTGGCGAGCGATTTCGAGGGCGCTGTCGGCACCGTGGTCGGCGCCGTCGGCACCGCGGCCGCCGAACTGGAAAATGCCGCCCATTCGCTCACCAACACCGCCGAGACCACCGAGCAACTGGTCATGGTGGTCGCCGACGTCTCGCAGTCGGCCTCCAGCAACGTGCAGATGGTCGCCGCCGCGTCCGAGGAGATGGCGACTTCGGTCGCCGAGGTCGGGCGCCAGGTTCAGGAATCGAACAAGATCGCGACCGAGGCGGTCGAGCAGGCACGTCAGACCGACATCCGCATCAACGAGCTGTCGCAGGCGGCGAGCCGCATCGGCGACGTCGTGAAACTGATCACGGCGATTGCGGAACAAACGAACCTGCTGGCGCTCAACGCCACCATCGAGGCGGCGCGCGCCGGCGATGCGGGACGTGGCTTTGCGGTCGTGGCCTCCGAAGTCAAGCAACTCGCCTCGCAGACCGCCAAAGCGACCGAAGAGATCGGCACCCAGATCGCCAGCATGCAGCACGCGACCGCCGACTCGGTGGCGGCGATCAAGGCGATCGGCACCACCATCAACCGCGTCTCGGAGATCGCAACCGTGATCGCCGCGGCGGTCGAGGAACAGGGCGTCGCCACCCAGGAGATCGCCCGCAATGCGCAGAACGCCGCCAAGGGCACGGCCCAGGTGACGAACAATATCAGCGATGTGCGGACCGGCGCGCAGGAGACCGGCACGGCTTCCTCGCAAGTACTCGGCTCCGCCAAGGCGCTGTCGGCCGAAGGCGGACGGCTGAAGGCCGAGGTCGCGAACTTCCTGCAGACAGTTCGCGCGGCGTAGCGCCGCACGCATCTGAGCCCTCATCCTGAGGAGCCATGCGCAGCATGGCGTCTCGAAAGACGAGGGCGGGCACCGCGCCCGCGACCATCCTTCGAGACGGGCCACAAGCGCGTTTACGCGCGTCTTCGACGCACTATGGCGCGGCCTCCTCAGGATGAGGGTGGTGTTGACTACGCTCTACCGTCCGCGAATGACGCTGCCCGGCGGGCGGAATGAGCCGTCCGTCGCCGGATCGGCCGCGACGACGCGGTCGCGCCCGCCGTTCTTGGCCGCATAGAGGGCAACGTCGGCGCGCTTGAGCATCTCGTCGATATTCTCGTCCGTCTGGCGCTCGCTCACGCCGAAGCTGCAGGTGAGCGTCATCGGCCCCTTCGGGGTTTCGAAATTCAGCGCCGCGATGCGCGCGCGGATCGACTCGGCCATGGCCATGCCCTGTTCCAGCGCGCACCCTTCGAGCAGGATTACGAATTCCTCGCCGCCGAGCCGGCCGGCCACGGCGCCATCCTGCTTCGCCTCGCGCGCGACCGCGGCGATCGCCCGATCGCCGACGTCATGGCCGTACACATCGTTGATGCGCTTGAAATGATCGATGTCGAGCATGATGGCGACGTTGGTGGGGGTACGCTGGGTCACGCTCTGCGCAAGCTCGAAGAAGACACGGCGATTATAGAGCCCGGTCAAGGGATCGAACGAGGCAAACCGCACCAGCTCGCGCTGCATCGTGGTGAGCCGCTCGGCGGCACGCAGCCGCGCATAGAGCTCGTCCGGCACCGGCGGCTTGCTGATGAAATCGTCCGCCCCGGAGTCGAGCGCTTCGCCGAGCTTTTTCTTGTCGATGTTCGATGACATCAAGATCACGTAGATTGGCCGGTCGCGCCCCGCGAGCACGCGCGTTTCCCAGCACAATTCCAGGCCGGACATTTGTCCGAGCTCCATCGACGTGATCACCGCGTTGACGCCGTCATCCGTGCGCACGCAGGCGAGCGCCTCCGACCCATCGGAAAACAATCTCACCTCGTGATCGCGCGCACGTAGCAGACGCGTCACGTACAACCGCATTGTGCGGCTCGGATCAACCAGTGCAACTCGCATTCGCCATCCCACTCTCTGACGTGGCGTAAATTAGCATTAAACCATCGACAAATTCTTGTAGTGGAATTTCCAAATGGAGGTAAATTGTGCCTTTGATGGCAAGCGGCGCCACGAGGTCTCTCTCATCTCTCTCTGTATCGCCGCGCTATTGGATATTGCGTGACGCATCATGCGTTGGCGGCGCAACATGAATTCATGCCGGCTATCGAACTGAAATGCTGTTGCTCCGCGCATACTCAACGGGCTGGCCGGCAAACTGATCATGGTGCCAGAAGCCGACGATCTGTTCGGCATTTTGCCGTGACAGGCGTCCAAATCCCTCGGAAGCCACGATCAATTCATTCGCGGGTATTCGCTTTGCCCGGATCTGCAGCACCGCACGCGCAGTCAGCCATGAATAGCCGAGTGCCTTGCACAAAAATAAAACCGGCTCCAGCCGGCTATCGTCCAATAGCTGAGCTACCTTCCCAACCGGAAGGGAGCTTACGAGAGAAAGTGCCCCCACCACTTCGTCGTGCTGTTTGCCCAACGCAAGCCGCAAAAGATCTTCCTCGCCTATCTTTCCGTCAGGGTAGGCAAGCAGGAGCTCGCGCGTTGCGGCGTCGTAGCGATGCTGCACCGGAAGCTCATCGGCGAGCTGACCGGCGACCTGGTCGAGCACCGACTTGATCTCCGCGTGGATGTCGGGGCGCGCGGCCGCAATCATTCGCCTTTGAACGCTCTGGCTTGCGCGGACCAAAATCTGGCCGAACACATGGGCCGGAACGTCGGCGCGCAGCGCGATGCTCTCCGCCAGCCTTTCATCCGAGGCCGCACGATCCGACAGTCTTTCAAATCCGAAGTCGGAAAGCCTTGCCCCGGGATTACGCGCAAGATTTAAAGCAACCGCGGAGTCTCCACGCCGTACCAGCGCGTCGGTCACCGGCTCCGCAATGGCGCTCCGTCCGGTAATGGCAAGAAGGTGGGCCTGGCTCCTGGTCTCGCTGATATCGACGAGATCTGCATCATCCAAATCCGCGTATCCGGAGAGAACCGGCCCAGCCACCAGAATTTCATCATGCCCCGCCAGGCGCTGCATGATCGCCGCGGGCGCGCGCTCAACCGCGGCGAGCCTTTCACCGAGCGCAACCAGCGCGCGCGTTTCGATCTTGTCGATGAGGCGTTCGAGCAGTTGCCCGAACAGGCCGACCTGATCGTCACTCAGATCCTGACCGCCAAGGAACAGGCTGGTGATCTGCTGCGCGATGTCAGCCTGACGATTGCCGGATGAAGCCGACAGGGCTTCGTCCAGCTCGACCAGCAATGCGAGATGAGATGCCGATGAAACTCCCACGCCGCGATTCTGTACTTTGGTTGTGAAAAATCGATTAGTAGAGTCCGATAATTTTATCGTCAGCAACAATTGCCTTCCGATTACTATCTAGCACGGGTTGAATTACCGAAGCCGAGAGTACGATCACCAAACGGCAGCAGAGCGCAGGGGCCGCGCACTTTCGGCGCCGAATGCGCAATATCCAGGCATAATAATTCGCCTTATACGTACTCCTATACCGAGTACGGACTATTACGTGAGGTTATCTCCGGACTCGGCAACCTTTCCGCTAAAAACAAAATAGCTGGTATGTCGACATCGGGGTCAGCTGGTACGCGAGAGCGCGCGCGCGCCGCGCGCGCGGCGCCATGGATGTGCTGTACGCACTTTTGATTTTGCTGACGACGGCCTACAACCCTAAACCTTTGCCGGTGACCAGCCGTAAGCTTTGGCGCAGGCACCGCCCATCAGCATCGCCCGTTCGGTCGCGCTCAGGCGATCGGTCTCAAGGAACGGCGTGACCGCCTGCTGATAGTTGACGACCGCGAAAGCGCGCGTCCAGTCCGTGCCCCACAGGCAGCGCTCGAAACCCCAGGCATCGAACAGGCGGGCGAGCGGATCCCAGATGTCGGGGAAGGGATAAGGCTCGCGCGACAGCGTGCAGGCGCCGCTGACCTTGATCACCACATTGGGGCGTTTGGCCAGCTCCAGCACCTTGGGCAGGTCGGCCCATGGCTGTGGTGGGGCAGGCGGGGTGCGCGGCTGCAGGATGCCCAGATGGTCGATGATGAACCGCGTCTCGGGGTGGCGATCGATCAGCGCGATGCCCTGGTCGAGGTTGTCCCAGCACAAAAGGTTGACCGGAAAGTCGTAGCGCACGGCGGCGCGCGCGATCCGCTCGAGGCCGGGGTGGGTCGCCTCGCGCCCATTCTCCTTCGTCAGCATGATGCGGATGCCGACCGTGCCCGGCGTCTTCTTCCACTCGGCGACCACGTCGGCCACCGCCGGGTTGTCCGGATCGACCGGCTTGACGATGCCGAACCGGCCGGGATGGGCCCGCTGCACTTCCTCCGCATAGCTCGCGTCATAGCGGTACATCGAAAAGGCCGAGATGAAGATCGCGCCGTCGACGCCGACTTTGGCCATCGCCGCCACCATCTCGTCGCCGGTGACGTGATCGGGCCAGTTCGGCACGCTGTGCCAGGGCCGCTTGGGCGTGTTCGCCTCATAGGCATGGACCTGGGAATCGATAATCGGCATCCGGGCGCTCCTTTTTGTGTTGGGCCGGAGTTTGGTGGCCGCGGCGGGTCCATGTCCAGAGGGCAAAGGTGCAGTGCAGTGTTGCTGCCACATAGGCGCCGCCGGTTTGATAATATCGAATGCAAGGAACAGAGTGCAGGGAGGTCTCGATGCGAACGAAGCGGTTCGTGTTGCTTGCGGCAATCACCACGATGACGACGGCGCTGCCGGTGTTCGCGCAACCCAAGCCGGCGCTCGACTACGGCTTCTACAGGAGCCGCGTCGAGCCGATCTTCCTCACCAAGAAGGAAGGTCATACCCGCTGCGTCGTCTGCCACGAGGAAGCCAACAACAACTTCCGTCTCGAGAAGCTCGGGCCCGGCGCCAGCGTTTGGACCGAGGAGCAATCGCGGCGCAATTTCGAGATGGTTCAGAAGCTGGTCAATCCGGGCGATCCGGAGACCAGCCTGCTGACGCTGCATCCGCTCGCGCCGGAGGCGGGCGGCCATGCCTACCATTCCGGCGGCCGCCAATTCGAGTCGAAGACCGACAGTGATTGGAACACGCTGGTCGCGTTCGTGAATGGCGCGAAGGGGCAGTAGGATTCTGTGTAGGGCGGGCGCCGATCGCTAATTCATCACCAGCGTATTGATCCGCTTCGGCACTTCGCCGACCGGAATGACCGCCTTCACGGTCATGCTCGCGGCGTCGATCGCCGTGACCGAGCGCAGGCCGGCATTCGATACATAGACCGTCGCGCTATCGGGCGTGAACGTCACCCAGTTCGGCACCGAGGATATCGGCTCGCGACCCGCTAGCTTCAGCACCGGCAGCGCCACTTCGCCGATCTGCTTCAGGTCGGCGAGCGCATAGACGAACACGGCGTTGTTCGGAATGCTGGTGACCCACAGCGTCTTGCCGTCGGGCGAGACGCCGATGCCGTGCGAGGGCGAGGTGTCGCGGCCGGGGTCGGTCTCGAACGTCATGGTGGTCTTCGGCAGCGTGACGCGGGCGACCTCCTTACGCTCGGCGAAATCCACCACGGCAAAACCGTTCAGCTCGGAAAGCTGCGCGAAGATGCGCCGCGGCGAGCCGTCGGGATTGGACTCGATCGTCATCGGGCGAACGCCCTTGTCGAGCTTGAGCTCCCAGGCAATCTGCTCTTTGTCGAGATCGATAACGGTGATCAGTCTGTTCGGGATCGATCCGGCGATGACATATTTACTGTCGCGGCTGACGTAGACATTGTGCAGCCGGCCGTTCATCGGAATGGTGGCGCGCAGCTCCAGGGTTTTGGGATCGACGATATCGAGCGCGCCGTTTCCACGCGCGATGCCGACCACGATGCGGCCGTCCTTGGCCACCGCGATGTTGTTCGGCCGGTCGCTGAGCTTCACTTGCTTGATCAGCTTGCCGCCGTCGCGATCGAACACGTCGAGCGTGCGGTCATGCTCGTTGCTGACATAGACCCGCGCGCCGTCGGGCGCGAAGGCGACGCCGTGCATCGCTTCCGGACCCTTGAAGACCTGCACCACCTTGTTGGTCGCGGGATCGACCACGTGGATGCTGTCGCCGGCGCTGTTGGTGACGTAGATGCGCACCAGCTCGGC
>JBBWZU010000605.1:0-11577 GCA_039649225.1 Hyphomicrobiales bacterium
AACCAAGCCGGCCACAGGGAGCCAGTTTGCCGACTTGCGCAATCAAATCGCTCGCTTTTCCGATCATTCCCGCAGTTGGTGTCGACAGATTGCACCGAATGCGCGGCGAGAATGCTTCTGGCGCCGCGATCCCACTCGCCTTGCGTCCGTCCATCATGCAAGATCGGTCGCAGAGCGTTGCCGTTCGACGGCTTGTCCTACCCGCGCAAAAGAGCGTCGCCCATGCCGCGTTTTTCAGCCAATCTCGGCCATCTGTTTCCCGAGCTGCCGCTGATCGAACGCATCGGCGCGGCGGCGAACGCCGGCTTCAAGGCGATCGAGCTGCAGCAGCCCTATGAGCTCGGCCCCTCGGCGGTGAAAGCCGAGATCGACCGGCACGGCCTCACCATGCTCAACCTGAATTCGCCGGCGAGCGCGGTCGGCGAGGGCGGGCTTGCGGCGGTGGCGGGCCGCGAGGCCGAGTTCTGGACGCTGTTCGCCAAGGCGCTCGACTATGTGGTGGCGATCGGCGGCACGTCGATCCATGTGCTGGCCGGTGTCGTGCCGCCGCACGAGCGGCCCGCGGCCGAGAAGGTGTTCGTTACGAACCTCGCGCGCGCCGCGGATGCTGCGGCGGCCAAGAACATCTTCCTGCTGCTCGAGCCGTTGAACCAGCGCGACCGGCCGGACTACTTCATCTCGCACGTCGAGCACATCGCCGACATCATCGCCAAGGTCGGCAAGCCGAACGTGACGATCATGTACGATTTCTATCATGTGCAGGTGATGCAGGGCGACGTGCTCAAGCGCATGGAAAAGCACCTGCCGTTGATCGGCCATGTGCAGTTCGCCGGCCCGCCCTCGCGCACGCCGCCGCAGACCGGCGAGCTGAATTATCCGGTGATCTTCGATGCCATCGACGCGATGGGTTGGAAAGGCTGGGTCGGCGCCGAATACGCTCCCGGCGGTCCGACGCTGGACACCCTGAGTTGGGGTAAACCTTACGGCATTGGGGCGCGACCTTAGCGCATGCGCCTGCAAAACAAGATCGCGCTCGTCACGGGCGCCGGCTCCGGTTTTGGCGAAGGCATTGCGCGGACCTTTGCGCGTGAGGGCGCCAAGGTCGTCATCGCGGATATCAACGAGAAGGCGGCGCGGGATGTTGCGGCCGCCATCGGCCGCGACGCGGTCGCGCTGCGCACCGACGTCTCACAGCGCGCCGATGTTGACGCGGCCGTGCAGGCGGCGCTGGATTTCGGCGGTCTTGATATTCTGATCAACAATGCCGGCATCAATTTCAGCCGCGCGCCGCTGACCGACATGACGGAGGAGCAGTTCGACCGCATCTTCGCCGTGAACGTGAAGTCGATCTATCTCTTCGCGCAGGCGGTCGTGCCGCATTTCCGCCGGCAAGGCGGCGGCGTCATCATCAATATCGGTTCGACCGCCGGCCTGCGTCCGCGGCCGGGTCTTACCTGGTACAACACCTCCAAGGGCGCGGTGAATCTCGCCTCCAAATCGATGGCGGTCGAGCTTGCGCCCGACAAGATCCGCGTCTGCGCCATCGCGCCGACCATCGGCGAGACTGGGTTGCTCGCCAGCTTCATGGGCGGCGATTCGGACGAGCTGCGTACGAAATTCCGCGCCGGCGTGCCGCTCGGGCGGCTCTCGACGCCGCAAGATGTCGCCAATGCGGCGCTGTTTCTGGCCTCCGACGAGGCGGACTTCCTCACCGGTGTGGTGCTGGAAGTGGACGGCGGCAAGTCGGTATGAGGGGATGGATTAGTTCAAATTATCGGCAATTTCCGCGGCGCCACTTTACGTCATTTTCAAACGCGCCGCGTAGCGTCGCCATGAGACCGAGAGGCGAAAATGGCTACGCTCAACGTCAAAAGGCACTGGTGGACACGGCAGATGCATTCGTCTGCGCCGGAGGCGCCGCTGTTTCGTGTGCTGTCGCATCGCTGGCAGCCGGTGGTCCGCAAGGAGCGCAAGAACGTTCCGCTTCACTTCGCGCTTGCGCTGGAAGAAGAGCCGAAGGTCAATCATGCCTTCTTCAATTCGCGCCGCAATGTCGCCGCGGCAGGTATCCCCAAATTCAGGTGGAGCCCCTGGATGTGGGTGAAGTGAATTAACTCTGCATCCCCCATCGCCGGATCGTGACATTCTCGATCGAGCGGAAGATCACGCTCTCGACGAACAGCCCGATCAGGATCACGGTGAACAATCCGGCGAACACGGAAGGGATCTCGAGCTGGTTGCGGTTCTCGAAGATGAACCAGCCGAGGCCGCCGGAGCGCGACGAGACGCCGAACACG
The DNA here is from genome assembly GCA_039649225.1 of Hyphomicrobiales bacterium. Lineage (GTDB taxonomy): Bacteria > Pseudomonadota > Alphaproteobacteria > Rhizobiales > Xanthobacteraceae > PALSA-894. The sequence goes on from JBBWZU010000605.1 coordinate 2,298, forward strand.
AGTTCGGCCGCGATCAGCGTGCGCCATGCGAAGGCCCAGCCGATCTTCAATCCGGTGAGGATCGACGGGAATGCGGCCGGCACCAGCAAAAACGCCACGTAAGATAGCCCGCGCAGGCCGCAGTTCTGCCCGGCCATGCGCAAAGTCGGGCTCACCGAGGTGAAGCCCGAATGGGTATTGAGCGCGACCGCCCACAGCACCGAATGGATGATGACGAACACCAGGCTCTTGGCGCCCAGCCCGAACCACAGCAGCGCCAGCGGGAGCAGCGCGATCGCCGGCAGGGGATTGAACATCGCCGTCAATGTGGTCAGGAAATCCGTGCCGAGCCGGGTCGAGACCGCGAGCGTCGTAAAGATGCCGGCGATCGCCAGGCCTGCCGCGTAGCCGGTGAGCAAGATCTGCAGCGAGGTCAGTGTGCGTTCCACCAGCGGGCCGCGCACGACCGCATCGTAGAGCGCCTCCATGGTTTCGGTCAGGGTCGGGAACAGCAGTGAATTATTGAGATAGGACGCATAGGCCTGCCAGGCGATGCACAGCGCGGCGAGTACGAGAAGGCGGCGCACGGCGGTGATTTGCAAGATGCGTTCGGGGACCGACAGCGGCCGCGCGGCGTCGCCGACGGTGCCCATGGTGTTGAGCTCGAAGACGCGCTCCGGGCGGCTCGGCGGCTCCGGACGGATCGTGCGTTGCGCGATATCAGCCATTGCGAATCTCCGTGGCGAGCGCGGTCTCGACCTTGTCGGCGAACAGAAGATCGTGGATGCGGCGATGCAGCTTTTCGAATTCCGGCGTGCCGATATCCTTGAAGCCGAGATGATCGGCATTCAGCTCCGCCTTCACGCGGCCGGGATGCGGTGAGAGCACCAAAATGCGGCTGCCGACCAGGATTGCTTCCTCGATCGAATGCGTGACGAACAGCACCGTGAAGCCGACATCGTCCCACAGCGCCTTGAGCTCTTCCTGCATGTTGCGCCGGGTCAGCGCATCGAGCGCCGCGAACGGCTCGTCCATCAGCAGCACCGCCGGCTCCATGGCGAGCGCGCGCGCGATCGCGACGCGCTGCTTCATGCCGCCCGACAGCATGTGCGGAAACACGTTCTCGAAGCGCGACAGGTTGACCTTGGCGAGCATCGCGCGTGCATGCTCGGTCGCCGCATCCTTCGGCATGCGTTTATTGACGAGCTGCGGGAACAGCACATTGCCGAGCACGGTCTTCCACGGCAGGAGCTGGTCGAATTCCTGGAACACCATCATGCGGTCCGAGCCGGGTTGCCGGATCGGCTTGCCGCGGAGCCTGATCTCTCCCTCGACCGGCGGCATGAAGCCCGCAACCGCCTTGAGCAGCGTCGACTTGCCGCAGCCGGACGGTCCGAGCAGCACGAAGCGCTCGCCCTCGCGAACCTCGAAGCCGACCCGGTAGGTGGCGGTGACCAAATGCTGTTCGGTCTTGTATTGCAGCGTGACATTATCGACCGCGAGTAGCGGCGCCGTCATTGCGCCCGGCTTGCCGGCGATCTGTGCGTTTACGTTCATCCTCGTCCCCTCGGGCACCCGCGCGGTTGCCCCGCGTCGCTATCGCCGAACCTAGCCGTTGTAGTATGGTCCGCTCAAGAGAAGTCGCGGCAACGCGGCCCACAATTCAAGGGAGGTCTATCGCATGTTTTGTCGCCTCGTCGCCGTCGCGGCTCTGGCCGCCGCATTGTTTGTTCCAAAAGCCGCGCTGGCCGAAGCAAATATCGTTCGCGTCGCCAAGCAATTCGGCATTGGCTACATGCAGTATATGGTGATGCAGGAGTTGAAACTGGTCGAGAAGCACGCCAAGGCGGCGGGCCTCGATGTGACTACCGAATGGGCAACCTTCCGCTCTTCCGACGTGATGAACGATGCGCTGATCTCGGGCTCGGTCGATTTCGTCTCGCTCGGCGTGCCCGGCATCATCACGATCTATTCCAAGACCAAGGGTACGGCGAGCGAGGTCAAAGGCGTGCTCGGCCTCAACGTATCGCCGCTGATGCTGCTGGTGCGAGATCCCGCGATCAAGTCGCTGAAGGATTTCAAGGACACGCATCGCATCGCGCTGCCGGCCGTGAAGGTCTCAAATCAGGCGATCATCTTGCAGATGGCGGCCGCGAAGGAGTTCGGCGATGCCAAATACAATGCGCTCGATCATCTGACCGTGTCGATGTCGCACCCCGACGCGACTGCCGCGATGCTCGGCGGGCAGAGCGAAATCACGGCGAATTTCTCCTCCGCGCCATTCCAGTACCGGCAGATGAAAAACCCGAACGTCAAACTCCTGCTCAACTCCAAGGACCTGTTCCTGGATGATCCGATGTCGTTCAACATTGTCGCCGCGACGTCGAAATTTCGCGCCGACAATCCCAAGCTCTACGCCGCCTTCGTGGCCGGCATGAAGGAGGCGACCGATATCATCAACGCCGACAAGCGCAGGGGCGCCGAGATTTATCTCAAGTCCACGGCCGAAAAGACCACGGTCGACGAGATCATGGAGCTGCTGGCCGACAAGGACATCATCTACAACAACAAAGTTGGCGGCATCCGGACGTTCGTGAACTTCATGGCCAAGACCGGCACGCTGAAGAACCCACCGGCCGACTGGAAGGATATGTTTTTCCCGGAAGCGATGGCGGGCGGATCATAAATTGGGTCATGCCCGGTGGTAGCAGTCAAGCTTGCGCAAACTGCGTAAATTTGTCTGCGGTGCCGGGCATCCTCGACTTGCTTTCACGATCTTAATAAGACGTGGATCGCCGGGACACGCCCAGCCATGATGAAGAGAAAAGTCCACAATGGCGCTCGCTTTTTCAGTTCAATCCACCCTCCCGACCGACTCCACAGTCGGCACGCTGGTCGGCCGCGCATGGCGGCCCGACGTCTCCGGCCCGTCGGTCGTGGCGCTTCGCCACGGCGGCGTGTTCGACATCTCGCACTCGTTCGCCACCATGCGCGATCTGTGCGAGTCACCGGATCCCGCGGCGGGCGCGGCCGCCGCAACGGGCGAACGTATCGGTGATCTCGCGGCGATCCTGGCGAACACCGCGGAGGACACGCGCGATACGTCCAAGCCCTGGCTGCTGACGCCGATCGACCTGCAGGCCGTGAAGGCCGCGGGTGTCACCTTCGCAATCTCGCTGCTGGAGCGCGTGATCGAGGAGCAGGCGCGCGGAGCGCCGGAGCGCGCCGCGCAGGCGCGTTCCGAGGTCGAAAGTGCGCTGGGCGGGAAAGTCGAGGGCCTCAAGCCCGGCTCGCCGCAGGCCGCCGAGCTGAAGAAGCTGCTGCAAGACAAAGGCCTGTGGTCGCAATATCTCGAAGTCGGCATCGGTCCGGACGCCGAGATTTTCACCAAAAGCCAGGTGCTCTCGGCGGTCGGCACCGGCATGTCGATCGGCGTGCTCAAGTCATCCACGTGGAATAATCCCGAGCCGGAAGTCGTGGTCGTGGCGACCTCGAAGGGAAACATTGTCGGCGCAACGCTCGGCAATGACGTCAACCTCCGTGACGTCGAGGGACGCTCGGCGCTGCTGCTCTCCAAGGCAAAAGACAACAATGCCTCGACGGCGATCGGGCCGTTCATCCGCCTGTTCGACAAGACTTTTGCGCTCGATGACGTGCGCCGTACGCAGGTTCGTCTGAACGTGACCGGCGCGGACGGCTTTGTGCTCGAGGGCTCAAGCGATGTCGGCAAGATCAGCCGCGATCCGGAAGATCTCGTCGGTCAGATGATCGGCCGGCATCACCAGTATCCCGACGGCGCGGTGCTGTTCCTCGGCACTATGTTCGCGCCGGTGAAGGACCGCGGTGCGCCCGGCATGGGCTTTACGCATCATCCGGGCGACATGGTGACGATCGCGGCTGACAAGCTTGGCGCACTGGTGAACGTCGTGACGACGAGCGACAAGGCGCCGGAGTGGACCTTCGGTGTCCGCGACCTGATGCGCAACCTGGCGCAGCGCGGGTTGCTGTAGCGCGCATCGCCAATCACTTCACATCAATCACAATCGCCTTGGTGGCATCCTTCAGCTTACTGGGCGCGGCGCTGAACACCGCCTTCGGCGTTCCGGCCGCGGCCCACACGATGTCGTACTGCAACAGATCGCCGTCGATGTAGGTCGCAAGCGATGTGTCATGGCCGAACGGCGGAATGCCGCCGATCGCAAAGCCGGTAAGCGCGCGCACCGCGTCGGCGTCCGGTCGCCGCAATGCTTCGCCGAGATGCGCCGCGACGCCGGCCTCGTTGACGCGATTGGTTCCCGAGACCAGCAGCAGATACGGCTTGCCGCTGGTCGCGCCCATGAACACCAGCGATTTGACGATCTGCCCGACCGTGACGCCGACGGCGGCGGCCGCCTTCTCGGCGGTGCGGGTCGAGTCCGGCATTTCGCGCACCGCGATATCCAGCCCCAACGCCGCGGCGGCGTCGTGGACTTTCTTTGCGCTCGGCGGCAATTCGCTCATGGTCATTCGAGTCATCCGATCAGTGTGTGACGCGTCAGATCAACGACGCCGGTGTGGCCGGCGCGCAGGCCGCGCGAGACCATGTCGCATTGCCATGCGCCGGGTCCGCCCGCGATACGATACAAATTATAGGCCGCCGGTTCGTCATGGTCGCTGATGATTGCGGAAGCGGACGGCACGCCGACGGCAGGGATGCGTCCGCGCGGCCCGTCGAGCCACATCAACTGTTGCTCGTGATTGTGACCATGCAACAGCAGCTCGGCGCCGTGCTCGGCCAGCAGCGCGCGGAAAATCGGACCGTCGATCAGCCGCTTCATGGTGTGACCGCGATTCGGGATCGGCGGATGATGGATCAGCACGACGCGAAACACCCGCTCGCGCGCAAGTGCCATCAATATCTCCGCCAGGCGCGCGAGCTGGTCGGGTCCAAGCCGTCCCGTTGCCATGAAGGGGCCGGTCGGCAGCGACGTCGTCAGGCCGATGATCGCGACCGGGCCGCGCCGGCGCACGAAGGGAAACTCGGCGCCGTCATCGCCGCGCATGTAGTCACCCCAATGCCGCGCCGCATGGCCGGCGACACGCCGGATGTAGGCGTCATGATTGCCAGGCACCAGCGTGACGTTTTGCGGCGTGCCGACCCGGTCGAGCCAGCGCGCGGCGTTCGCGAACTCCACGTCGAGCGAGATGTTGACGAGATCGCCGGTGACCGCGATGTGGCCTGGCGCCTGCGCGTGCATGTCGCGCACGATCGCATCGAGCACCGCGCGGCTGTGGTGGCGGTGGCGCTTGCGATACCAGTTGATCAGCCCGAGCCCGCGCTTGTTCAAGATCTCCGCCAGCCGCGGCGTTGGGATCGGCCCGAGGTGCGGGTCTGAAAGATGGGCGAGCGTGAACATCGCGCGCTTATAGCAAGCAAAGTGCGGGGCTCAAGAATTCCCGATCAATATCCCGGCCGCGAACACCAGCGCGCCGCCGACCATGATCTGGAATGCGGCCGAGAAGAACGGTGTATCCATGTAGCGCCAGCGGATCCACGAGATCGCCGCAAGCTCGACGATCACCACGATGAACGCGATCACCGTCGCGATCCAGAAATCCGGGATGAGATAGGGCAAAGTGTGGCCGAGCCCGCCGAGCGTGGTCATCAAGCCGCAGACGCCGCCGCGCAGCCACGGCGTCCCGCGTCCGGTGAGCGAGCCGTCATCCGAGAGCGCTTCTGCAAAGCCCATCGAGATGCCGGCGCCGACGGATGCCGCAAGGCCAACCAGAAACGTCTCCCACGGCTTGTGGGTCGCGAACGCCGCGGCGAACAGCGGTGCCAACGTCGACACCGAGCCGTCCATCAGCCCGACCAGGCCGGGCTGCACGTATTGCAGCACGAACATGCGCCGCGCAGTCTCGTCCTCGGCGCTGCGCGCGCTCGGCGTCAGGAGTTTTTCGTCCAGCGCTTCGGCGAGGCTCTCATGCTTGTCCTCGGCCTCGGCCAGCCGAATCAGCAGCTCGCGCACCGAGGCGTCGCGCGCGCTCTCCGCCGCCTTGCGATAGAAGCGCGCGGTCTCGTATTCCATGTTGGCGGCGTATTTGCGCACCTCGTCGAGGCCGAGCGGCTGCACCAGCCAGATCGGCCTGTGGCGCACAAAGCCCTTCACGTCCTGGCGGCGGATCAGCGGCAGGAACTCGCCGAATTTGGTCCGATAGAGCTCGAACAGCATGGCGCGGTGGCGCACCTCTTCGTCCGCCATCTCGTCGAACATTTTGGCAGAGGCCGCATAGTCCTTGCGCAGCCCTTCGGCGAAGCTGCGATAGATGCGGCTGTCCTCCTCCTCGTTGGAGATGGCCAGCGCGAGGATTTCCTGCTCGGTTAGGTCGGCAAAGCGCTTCACGGGCTCGATCCTTGTTTAGAATGACTATAAACAAGGAATTCGACCGAACAACTGGCCGGACCAAAAATAACGGCGCCGCAGGCGAGGCCCGGGCGCCGGAAACGAGGTTTACGCAATGCTGGCGGGGAGGAACCTCCCGCCGGCTTTAATGCGATGTCAGCTATGCGTCATCGGTGCGAGCGCGGCCGCCACGAAGGGGTCGCTCAGGTCGACGGCGGGGCTCCAGGTGAAGCCCTTCTTGCGCTGGAGAAAAGAGACAATGAAAGTCAGCATGGCAGTCATCCTTGGTCCGGCCGCGCCGGGTGTATGAGTTATCTTGCGTTGCACAAATAGGCCTTTGGGGCTGATTTGACAAACGGGACTTTGATGGATCAGCCATGCATATGCCGCAGGCTATTCGGTCATTCCGCTAACCGATCGTTAGGATAATGGGAATTGATCAATTTCGCCGCATTCTTGAGCCTGTGATCCGGCGCGTCTTGCACCTTTACTGGCGATTCGCCCGTCCGATGACCCTCGGCGTCCGGGCTCTGGTGGTCGACCGCGACGGCCGCGTGTTTCTGGTCAAGCATAGCTATGTGGCCGGCTGGCACCTGCCGGGCGGCGGGGTCGAGGTCGGCGAGACGCTCCGGGTTTCGCTCGCGCGCGAATTGCAGGAGGAGGGCGGGATCACGCCGCTTGGGCCGGTCGCGCTGCATGGCGTGTTCTTCAACGCACGGGTGTCGCGCCGCGATCATGTGGCGGTGTACGTGCTGCGTGACTTTCGTCAGGAGGGCGTGCCGCACAATCCGCGCGAGATTATCGGTCATGGGTTCTTTGCGCGCGATGCGCTTCCCACAGATACGACGCGTGGAACGCGCGCGCGCATCGCCGAAGTGTTCGACGGCGCGCCGATCACCGAACAGTGGTGACACTCGCCGTCCTTTGATGGCACCATGAGACTTACGAATAAGAAAACGTTTGGAGGATTCATGAAACGCCTGCTGGGCGCATTGCTCGCCGCTTCTCTGTTTGCGATTCCCGCAAAGGCCGCCGATCCGATCAAGATCGTGGTGCCGTTCGCGGCCGGCGGTCCGGTCGATGCGCTGGCGCGCATTCTCGCGCAGGAGCTCGGCCCGCGGCTTGCCAGCGACGTCGTGGTGGAAAACCGCGGCGGCGCCGGCGGGTTGCTCGCGGTCGAGCAGGTGGCGCGCTCATCCGCCGACGGACGCACCATTCTGTTCGCGAGCGCCGGCGCCTTCGTGATCACCAATGCGCTCAAACCGCAGCCTGGTTACGAGCAGCTCAAGGCCTTCGCGCCGATCGCGCGCATCGGGGCTGCGCCGACGCTGTTCATCGTGAAGGCAGATTCGCCGATCAAGACGCTGGCCGATCTGATCGCCAAGGCGAACAAGGATTCGAATACCAGCTACGGCTCGGCCGGCAACGGCACGACCATGCATATCGCGGCCGAACAGCTCAACTTTTCCGCCAAGACCAACATCACGCATGTGCCATACCGTGGCGCCGCACCCGCGCTCACCGACATCCTCGGCGGGCACATCGATTTCCTCAACGCCGACATCACGGTGCTCTATCCGATGATCAAGCAGGGCGTGATCCGTGCGCTTGCGGTGTGCGGCACCGAGCGTTCCGCGCTACTGCCCGACGTGCCGACCGCGCAGGAGCTCGGCTACAAGGATGTCTACATGGAGAACTGGTACGGCGTGCTGGTGCCGGCCGCGACGCCGCCCGACGCGGTCGCCAAGCTGGAAGCCGCCGTCATGGATGCGCTGAAGAATCCGGAGGTCTGGGCCAAGATCTCGGCCAATGGCGTCTATGGTCCGCAGGACGCGAAAACCTTTCGCGCGCAGATCGAGAAGGACATCGCGTACTGGCCGGCGGAGATCAAGAAGCTCAAGATTACGGGGGAGTAAGGATTTCCAGGCGGCGCATAGCGCTCCTTAGTCACTCCGAAGTGCCGCACACTCCTCTCTCGCTTCGCGGAGCGAGGAAAAAAAGCATCACATTGCGTTCGAGGCAAACCTCCCCCGATCATGCTTCGCTTCGAAATCCAGCGCTGGCCCGAGCGGCACGATGCCGCTCGGATTGATGTTGCGCATGCTGATGTAATAGTGCCGCTTGATGTGATCCATATTCACTGTCGCGGCGACGCCCGGCACTTGATACAGGTCGCGCAGATAGTTCGACAGGTTCGGATAATCGGCGATGCGGCGCAGATTGCATTTGAAGTGGCCGACATAGACCGCATCGAACCGCACCAGCGTGGTGAACAGCCGCCAGTCCACCTCGGTGATCTGATGGCCCGCCAGATAGCGCTGGCGTGAGAGCCTCTCGTCCAGCCAGTCCAGGCTGCCGAACAGATCAAGGAACGCTTCTTCGTAGGCCTCCTGCGTGCTGGCAAAGCCGCAGCGATAGACGCCGTTGTTTACGGTCTCGAATACGCGCTTGTTGACCGCGTCGATCTCGCCGCGCAGCTCTTGCGGATAATAATCGGTGCGGTCATTGGTGAACGCATCGAAGGCGGAATTGAGCATGCGGATGATTTCCGGCGACTCGTTGTTGACGATCGTGCGCCGCTCCTTGTCCCACAGCACCGGCACCGACGAGCGGCCGGTGTAGCGCGCATCCGCCATCAGGTAGATATCGCCCAGCGTCCGCTTGCCGTTGACCGTGTCGAGATCGGCGTCGGGTCCGAACTGCCAGCCGCGCTCGCCCATGATCGGCTCGACCTCGGTCATGCCGATCACGTCCTCGAGGCCCTTCAGCTTGCGGAACACGACCGTGCGATGCGCCCACGGGCAGGCGAGCGAGACATAAAGATGATAGCGCCCGCGCTCGGCCGCAAAACCGCCGGTGCCGCTCGGCCCCGCGCTGCCGTCCGGCGTCACCCAGTTGCGGAATTTCGGCTCGGTGCG
>JBBWZU010000560.1:0-6871 GCA_039649225.1 Hyphomicrobiales bacterium
TGCCGCCGGACACCGGCACATGCAGCGAGACGCCGTTGATCATCGCCTTGATATGGGCCGGCATATCGTCCGGACCTTCGGCATCGTGCACCCAGCCGGCGTTGGCGGGGGCAAGCCGCCCGAGCGCCGTGACAAGGTCGGCCTGGACATCCGGATCGGCGTTTTCCTGAATGACCAGGGAAGCCGAGGTGTGCCGGAGATAGGCGAGCAGCACGCCGTCGCCCGCAACAACCTGATGCAGGAACGCCGCGACGTCGCGCGTGATCTCGACGAAGCCTTCGCCATGCGTCTCGACTGACAGCGTCGCGCCTGCGATCAGGTCCGGGCGAAAGCCTGTCATGCCATGAAGGCGAGCTACCATGATCGGTCCTTTGACTGAAGCATCGTGATACGCCGCGCGAACAGGCGCGCGCAACTGCTGGCCGCACCGCTCGACGCGGCGAAACTGGCATGCAAATAAATAAGGCCGATGCAGCCTTCTTACTCTCCTTTGCGTTTGGCACTTTTTGGCGCCGCGGTTGCCGCCTGCTTCGACGCCACGTCGGCGCGCGCGGTTGACGCGGGCATTTGCCGCGACGTCGAACGCCGTTACGCACTCATCAAATCCGAGATCACGTCGGTTCAGCTGAACACAACGCTGTTCCAGGCCGCCGACAAGGGATGCGAGCCATTGGTGCGCGCGCTGCTCGCAGCCGGCGCATCGCTTGAGGCGCGCGACCGGCTTGGCGCGATGCCGCTCGCTGCCGCCGCGCGCTCCGGGCATCTGGCGCTGGTCGAGCTGTTTCTGAAACAGGGTGCGGCGATTGATGCGCGCAACCTTGCTGGCTCGACCGCGCTCTACGCCGCCGCCGAGAACGACCGGCTACTGGTCGTACGGCGGCTCCTGGAACAAGGCGCCGACCCGAAACTCTCCGGACGTGCTGATGTTACGCCACTTGCGGCGGCCGCCTTCAAAGGCAACGAGCTGATCGTCGACGTTCTGCTGACGCATGGCGTCGACCCCAATGCGATCGACAAGACCGGCAAGGCGCCGATCGTCTACGCGGCGGCGCTTGGCTTCACGCCGGTGGTACGGCGCCTGCTCGATGCCAAGGTGGACGTCAACGCGCGCTATGGCAACGATTTGACCGTGCTGATGTGGGCGGCAGGCTATGCGGAGGGCGCGGGCGCGTTCGATGCCGAAGCCCTCGTCACGCTGCTGCTCGACCGCGGCGCGGACATTAACGCGACGGACAATCGCGGCCGCACCGCCCTGATGATAGCGGCCGACGACGGCCACGCGGGAATCGTCGATCTGCTTCTTGCGCGCGGGGCCGCGGGTGACATCAAAGACAAGGACGGCAGGACCGCGCGCGATCTTGCGGCGAGCGACACGATCCGCGAAAAACTGCGCGCGCAGTAGTGTCAGAGGCCGGCCAGATATTCCGCCATCGCCTTGATGTCGTCCTCGGAGGTCGCGAGCATCAGGTCCGACATGCCGGGATTGTTGCCGCGCTTGCGCGTGCGGAAATCCAGCATCGATTGGAGCAGATATTCTTTCCACTGACCGGCAAGGCGCGGCTGCGTGCCCTCGCCCAGATAGCTTGCCTGATGACAGCCGGTGCAGCCGACGGAGCTGTTCGTGCGCTGCGCGCGCGCCACGACGTCAGGCGGAGACTCCGGCTGTCCGAGTCGCGGCCAGGATTTCTTCGAGAAATATTCTGCGAGCGCCACCATGTCGTCACGCTCGAGCAGATCGACCACCGGCGTCATCTGATCGTCCTTGCGGTCACCGCGCTTGTAGTCGCGCAATTGCAGATAGAGGTACCCCTGATACTGCCCCCAGATCACCGGCGTGGTCTTTTCCTGCGGCACGCCATTCTCGCCATGACAGCCGGCGCACATCGCCGCCTTCTCTTCCAGCGTATCGGCACGCACGGCGCCAGCTCCGATCAGCGCCGCGAGCAGGGCAAAAGCAGTCCGTCTCATGGTCTAGTGCCGCCGTTCGTTTTAACGCTAGCTTCTGCTACTCTACCCGTCCCTGACGAACATCAAAAAAGACGGGACCTCGCGGCCCCGTCTTTCAATGCGCGAAGGCCGGCTTGGTTGCCGGCACCCGTCTCAATCAATCGTAAACGCGATGATGCTGTTGCCACGCTTGAAGTCGAGCTGCACATTGCCGCCGGCCGCGACCACAATGTACTGCTTGCCGCCGACCGTGTAGGACGACGGCGGCGCATTGACGCCCGCGCCGGCCTGGAACGACCACAGCACGTTGCCGGTCTTGGCGTCGTAGGCGCGGAACCAGCCATTGCCCTCGCCGGTGAAGACGAGGCCGCCGGCGGTCGACAGGATGCCGCCGATCATCGGCTGTGGCGTCTTCTTCTGCCACTTGATCTTGCCGGTGTTGTAGTCGACCGCCGTGATGTTGCCCCACTGCTCCTCGGTCGGGATTGCCTTGAACGCGCCGCCGAGCCAGAGCTTGCCCTTCGGATAGGGCGTGCTCTGCACATGATACGTCATCGGCTGGTGCAGGTTGATCGCGTAAGTGAGCCCGAGGCCCGGGTTGGTCGCCATCGGCGACCATTCCACGCCGCCATTCGCGCCGGGCAGCATGCGCTTGCCTTCCGGGGTCGGCAGCACCCACATGTTCTCCTGCGGCACCATGGCGTCGGAGAAGCGGATCATGCTGCAGTCCTTGCGGTCGTGCACGTAGACATGCCCGGTCTTGCCGGCATGCATCACGCCGGGAATGGTCTTGCCGCTCTTGTCCTTGACGTCGATCAGCACGGTCGGCGAGACCGCATCGAGATCCCACACGTCATGCGCGATGTACTGGAAGTGACAGACATATTTGCCGGTTTCCAGATCGACCGAGACGAGGGAGTTTGTATAGAGGTTGTCGCCGGGACGCAGCGAACCATCGAGATCGGGCGACGGGTTGCCGACCACGAAATAGATGCGGTTGGTTTTCAGATCGACCGAGGGGTTCTGCCAGACGCCGCCGCCGAGCGTCTTGTAGGGATCGCCGGTTTCGGCGAGCTTCTTCTTTTCGGCTTCGATGTCGCGATGCATGTCGCGGCCGGTCGCGTCGTTCTTCGCCCATACGCCGACTGAATTCTCAGGCGTCGTATCGAAGGTCCAGAGCAGCTTGCCGTCCTTGGTGCTGTAGGCTTTCACGAAGCCGCGGATGCCGTATTCGCCGCCGTTGGTGCCGACGAGCACTTTGTCCTTCACGACGGTCGGCGCCATGGTCTCGCTGTAACCCAGCTCCGGGTCGGCGATATCGGACTGCCACACCTTGTTGCCGGTCTTGGCGTCGAGCGCGACCAGCTTGGAATCGAGCGTGGCGAGATAGACCTTGTCTTCGTACACCGCGACGCCGCGGTTGTTCGGGCCGCAGCAATAGACCGTGATCGGCCCCAGCGGATGCTTGTAATGCCAGAGCTCCTCGCCGGTCTTGGCGTCGAGCGCATAGACATGGCTGAACGACGTCGTCGCATACATGATGCCGTTGACGACGATCGGCGAGGTTTCCATCGACTCGCGCACTTCGGTCTGGAAGATCCAGGCGACGTGCAGCTTCTTGACGTTGCCGGTGTTGATCTGCTTGGCCGGATGGAAGCGCTGCTGATTGTAGTCGCCATTGGTGTGCAGGAAGTTCGCCGAATCGCCGGCCGCCTTGTCGAGCATTGCCTGCGTGACAGGCGTCACGTTGACGGTTTTGGTCGATTGCTGTGTCGCCGGTTTCACTTCTTCGGCGGTCACCGCGCAGACGGTAGCAAGCGCGACAGCAATCGCGCCCGCGACGGGCTTGATAAGATGAGACATGGCTGAGGCCTCCCGGTCCCCTGGCGTATCGTTCTGCGCGTTGTCTGATCGCGCTTTGAGAGCACCCAAAACGTGCGCCCGCGCCTTGATGGGTGTCAAGGTATTCCGGCGCAGGTCTGCGCCACGCGCATGCGGCGGCCTCAGTGGGCGGGCGCCGCCCGTAGACCGTCCGACCACGTATTGCGGCGCAGCACGAGGATGGCGATCAGCAACAGATTGACCGCGTTGAACGCTAGCCCGGCCGCAAAGGCCGGCGCGTAGTAGCCGAAATGGTCGTACAAAAGTCCGGCGAACCACCCGCCCGAGGCCATTCCGAAACCGCTGAGGCAGAGCAGGATCGGCACACGCCAACCCGCCTCACGCGCCGGGAACAGCTCACGCACGATCAACACATAGGCCGGTATCAGGCCGGAAAATCCAAGACCGAAAATGCCAACCACCGTGAACAGGCCGATCTCGTCCTGCGTCAGAATGAGCGCGACGATCGATAAGAACTGCCATATCGAGCCGATCAGGACCGTCAGAAGCCCGCCGATCCGGTCGGAAATCCAGCCCCACATCTGGCGGCTGACCACCGCGGTGCCAAGCAGCAGCGATAACATCGCAACCCCATGCGTCGGTTTGATACCGAGGTCGCTGCACAGCGCGACGAGATGCGATTGCGGCATCGACATCGGCATGCAGCAACAGAACGCCGCGAGCGCCAGCACCGCGAACACCAGATTGGGCGGCCAGCCAAGCACCGTCGGACGCGTCGCGTCCTTGGAGGCGATTGCCGGTGCGACGATCTCGGGCGGCCGTTTGAGCACGAGGACCGCGATCGGAAGGATCACGAGCATTTCGAGCGCGGCAAACCAGAGCATGGTCTGGCGCCAGCCGTATTCGGCGATGGCGTGATCGAAGATCGGTGGCCAGACCGCGCCCGAGATGTATTGTCCGCTTGCGATCAGCGCCAACGCCGAGCCGCGGCGCTTGTCGAACCAGCGGCTGACGTAAACATAGAGCGGCGCATTCAGCCCGGCATTGCCGAGCAGCCCGATGAACAGGCCGTGACCGAGATAGAGCTGCCAGGTTTGCCCCAGCGACGAGATTGCAAGCCCGATCGCGATCATCAGACTGCCGAATATCACGGTCCAGCGCACGCCGTAGCGATCCGCCAGGTAGCCCATGCCGATGCCGCCGAGGCCTGAACCGAACCACGCGAGCGCGGTGGCAAAGGCCGGGATCGAGCGGGCGCCCCCCATTTCGGCGGCGATCGGCTTCAGGGCGACGACCGAAATCCAGACTGCACCGAATGAAACGCCGAGGATCACAAGCGATAGGCTGGCCGTGATCCATGACGCTCTGGTTTCGATGCTGGCGCGTGCCCTGACAGACATTGTACGTTTTTCTATGCGGGCGGGATCGGAGCTTGCGGCTCGAAGCCGAACATCTCCTTGTAGCGCGCCGCATAGCGCGGCCAGACCTCCGGATTGAGCACGCGCGCGACCGGCTTGCCGTCGAGCGCGGCGAGGATCTGCTCGGCCGCGATGCGCCCCATGTTCTCGCGCGCCTCAGAGGTGACGCCGGCGGTGTGCGGGCTCACCATGACGTTGTCGAACTTGAGCAGCGGATGATCCAGCGGCGGCGGCTCCTTCTCCCAGACGTCGAGGCCTGCACCCGCGAGCTTCCTGGCGCGCAGCGCATCCTCGAGCGCCTTCTCGTCATGGATATTGCCGCGCGCCGTCGTGACGAAATAGGCAGTGGGTTTCATCAAGGCATATTGCCTGGCCCCGACCATTCCGCGCGACTCGTCGGTGAGCGGGCAGTTGATCGACACGAAGTCGCCCTGGCTCATCACTTCATCGAGGCTGACCTTCTCGACGCCGTGCTTCTGCATGACCTCGGCCGAAACGTAAGGGTCGTAGGCGAGCACGCGCATGCGGAACAGGCCGCGGCACAGCTCGGCGATCCGCTTGCCGACATTACCGAGTCCAATGATGGCGATGGTCTTGCCGAACATGTCGTGACCCATGAAAATATTGCGGTCGACGATCTCGCGGCGGATCGCGCGATCGGCCTCGACGATGCGCTTGGAGAGCGACAGCATCATCGCAAGCGCGTGTTCGGCTACCGCTTCCTTGTTGCCGCCGGCCTGATTGAGCGCGAGCACGCCCGCATCGGTGCAGGCCTTCAGGTTCACGGTGTCGTAGCCGGCGCCATTGGTGGAGACGATCAGCAGGCTTTGCGTGCGGCGCAAGAGGTCCGGGCCTGCATGATATTTCCGGGCCAGCTCGTCGCGCGCCGAACCGATCTGATAGGCATGCGCGCCTGCGAGAATGGGCGTCGCGTCATCGTCGGCGCTGTCGTTCTTGAGCTTGTCGAGCCGGATGTCGGAACGCTTCTGCAAAATCTCGGTGAAAATGCCGTGGGCAGGACCATTGACAAAGAACACGCGCTTGGTGCCGTCGGCCATATGCGCAACCCCCTTTTTTCGTTGTAGCGTTTTGTCTTAAGCGGTGTAGCTTGCCCGCCGGCCGAACGCCAAGAGCACATTTCCGCAAGGGAGGGATGATGTTCGGACAGGAGACCCAGGCCAGACAGGCTTGGCATGAGATTGTCTGCGACACGCTCAAGCGCAATTCAGTCGAGCTCGTGACCCAGGTAAAAGGGTTAGGTCGGCCGATGCCATGACCGACGCCCCCTGCCCTCCGCCGCGTGAACCCGACCGGCCGATTGTCCCGACGCCGCCGAACGCATGCGACACCCATGCGCACGTGTTCGGACCGGCCACGCGCTTTCCCTACGCGGCGGACCGCAGCTACACGCCACCCGACGCGCCGCTCGCAAGATATCTGGCAATGCTCGACACGCTCGGCTTCGCGCGCGGCGCGCTGGTGCAGGGCAGCGCGCATGGCCATGACAACGCCGCGATGCTCGACGCGCTGGAGCGCGAGCCAAAGCGGCTGCGCGGCGTTGCGGTCGCGGCGGCGAATGTCCCGGCAGCCGAACTGCACCGCTGGCACGCGCTCGGCGTGCGGGGATTGCGTTTCAATCACTTCTTCCGCGGCGGGCAATTGCA
>JBBWZU010000606.1:0-5350 GCA_039649225.1 Hyphomicrobiales bacterium
CAGTTGCGACAGGGCGAAGAGGATGGCGCCGAGCATTGAAAGGATGATCAATGACCATGTAATCGAGGGAGAGAAGAGCATAGCGGATGGAAGTGAGCCCACTGCGCAGGACATTGTGACTAAGAGAACAACATCGGGCCGCGTGCATCTCTGCATAAGCCGCAATGTCAAGAATGGCATCGAGGCGGATGCGAGGGACGACAAGAGAACCAGTGCAACTCCGGTTACCTCTCCGCCAGCCTGTGGGTTGTAGATGATGATGACACCAGTGCAGCCGATCGAAAGCGTCGCTATTTGACGAAAGGAGAGCGGTTCCTTGGCTAGGATCATGGCAAGCACGGTGATGAATACGATCTTTGAGAAAGAAAGACTCTGTGCCGTCGATATCGGTAAATACGCCAGGCTTTGGAACCAAAATAGAGTGGATATATAGCCTAATAATAATAACAGCGCGATATGCGGCCATAGCTCAAGAAGCCCGCGAGGCAATAATTGGCCGTGGCTATTGCGCCCGCGAAGCAGGACGAGCATAATGGCGCTTGCGGCCGATACATAAAACAACGCAGTAGTCGTTTCCTGTCCTGCCTGCATAACCTTGAATACGCAGTTCAGTGCCGCAAAGGATATCGCCTCTAGAATAACCAGGGCGGCGAATCGCAACTCCCGATTTGAGGGCGATGTCGAGGCCAAGCCATCTGACATATTTCCTATCCTTCGCTAACAGCAAGTGTATTTCACGGCGGGGAATGAATAATTTGACATTCAACTAGCTGAACGCAGTAAATTCAGCCGCGATGACCGTGAGAGCCTGCTCGAGAGTTGAATCGCCATTCGGATTTCCAAGCCCGATCCGGATAGCTCGTGGGCTCTCCTGATCGCCGATCACGAATCCATCACTCGTTGAAACGAGCACTCCGTTTTTCTCAATTCTCGCGGCCAAATCGGCGCTGCTTACTGTGGCCGGTGTTGCAATCCAAACGTGAAGTCCGCCGGCGCCGATCCGATAGTTTACGTCCTGAAAATACTGGCGGACGAGGTCATGGCGTGTCAGCGTCGCTTTCCGAACAGCGTTGAGAATTTTGGATATGGATCCGCTGCTGACAAGTTCGGTGGCAATTGCAGCGCTCAGCGGAGCTGTCATCCAGAAGGTAGCTCTGACCCCCGGCCAAAACATCGCCGTCGCGGCCGCACGACTGGGGGCAACAACATAGGCAACCTTCATTCCAGGCGCGACACTTTTTGCCAAACCCAGAAGATACCAGGAGATCTCAGGGGCCAGCGCCGACAACGGTGGCGGTGCGCCTTGCGGAATGAGGCTGTAAATATCGTCCTCTATGATCGAGACGCCGAATTTGCGCGCAATTGCGACGATTTCCTGTCGTCGCCGGAGCGACATCGTGCCGGTCGTTGGATTTTGGAGTGTCGAAAGCGGATACATCGCTTTGGGCCGTTCTCGCTCGCAAACTGCCCGGAGCGCGTCAGGAACCATGCCTTCGTTGTCCAGTTCTACTGGCGCGAGGCGAATACCAAAGCGCGCCGCAAAAACCTTGATCGGCGGATATGTCAGCGCGTCGACCGCGAGGACTCCTCCCGGCTCGATGAGGCCAGGCATCAGCATGTTCAAGCTGCTCTGAGTGCTGCTGGTCAGGATCACCCGATCGGCCTCGACCAGCTCGCCAAGGCGCTGCTGGCAGAATACTGCGCCAGCCAGCCTGTCACTTTCAGTCCCGCACCAACGATGGTGCCCGATGAGTGAACTTGGTGCTTCCCGCTCAAGGACATTTGCGACTGCTGTTCGAATTATAGAATCGAAAACGTCCGCGATTGGCGGTGGCGGATTTAGTTTTAACGCAATCGGAGCAGCAAGGGGTGGCGCGGTACGGATTGAAGTACCTGGCGCGTCGGTTATGATTCCGTCGTTCATGATCAAAGCCTCAAATGGTGGTCCATAAGCCGTGCTATACGGACGTCAAAATCAGCTCGCGGATAGAGCGAGGGCGGACGAGACAGCAATTGCTGCGGCGGAGGCTATCGGAACTGCTCGTCCCCGAATGGCGGGTACCTTGATCGCCGTCGTTATGTGCAGGAGAGCAAGCACGATGAAGGCACCTGCCGTGATTGTGGCAAACTCTGTAGCCGGCAAGGCTGGTCGTGCCAGAAGCAGGATCGCCACCAACGGCGTGTCGTAGGAGACGGGGAGACCGGCAAATTTCGCATCCGATGTGAGCCCGACGTTTTCGAAGTAGCTGAGGCGGACCGCGCCGGCCATGATCAGGGCGAGAATGGAAACGAAGGACAAAACGCTGCTTTTGCCGATCAGTACGATGACAACGGACGGGAAAAGGATCCCGTGCAGGAAATCTCCGAAGCCATCAAAGCTCTTCCCGAAATCCGCCATGCCGGGCCGGCGGCTGTCCTTTGTCTTGCGCGCGACGTGACCATCCCAATGATCCAAGAACCAGGTCCAGAGCATGGCCGCCGTTCCGAGCTCGAGATGACCGTTCAGGGCGAGAAAGAGGCCGAGGACTGCGAACACGTAGCCCGTTGCGGTGATCGCGTTGGCGTAATCGCGGAGGTACCGCAACATCATCGGGTTCCTCCCGCCACTCTCACGCGTTGGTGCTGGGCCGGGCTGGCGTTGTGGGCAAAGATTGCTTCGGCCATCCGCAGATCGTCTTCACTGTCGATTTCGTACCATTTGAGATCATCGCAGCGGGTGGCGCCGAGCTTCAGTCCTTTGCGCTCGATCAGATGCGCGAGCAGCTCTTCGGTGTAAGACTTGACGGCGCCGGAGCCGATAAGGCCGTCGAGAACCGGTACGATCATCTCCCTCAGCGTCTGGCCGGAGAAGCGCAGCAGGTTCATCGTTTTGAAGAGCTTCGGCCCACCATTGACGTCGAGATTGGCGGCCGTCTGCTTCATTCGCACTTCCGAGATGATGCCGTCAGGGGCGAGGATGACGGCGGAGCCTTCCATTCGCTCGTCGAACGGGGCAACGTCGGCGGCGTTGTCGGTCGCGTCGTCGCGCAAGCGGCGCAACGCGTCATCTTCGAAGAAAACGTCGCCTTCAAGGAGGTACGCGTCACCGCGCAACAGTGCTTCGCGCGCCAGCCAAAGCGAATAGGCGCTGCCGGTCTTGTCGAACAAGGTCGACTCGACATAATTGATTTCAAGGCCGCCGAATTGCCTGCCGCAGGCGTATTGGATCGCATCCTTGCGGTAGCCGACGACGATGGTTACGTCCTTCACGCCGACCGCTTCCAGGTTGCACAGCGCGTTGTGCAGGATCGAGACGCCATTCACTTCGACGAGCGGCTTGGGACGCAGATCAGTGAGCGGGCGCAGCCGGGTGCCGAAGCCGGCGGCGAGGATGACAGCCTTTTCGGGCGCGCTGGATTTTGCCATTTCGGTTTCCTTCTCTGTTGTGGTGTCGCCGCCAGATGGAAATTGCATTGCGAAGCCTTGCGAAGCGCGACAATCCGGAGGGGTGATCCGGGGCCTTCTGGCGGAATCACCGCGCGTCTTTGTTCGGTCGTTGTCCCGCTTCTTCTTGCCTGAGGTTTAGGCCGCCACCTGACGCGCTTTCAAACCGTTGAGCATGTCCACAACCTTGCCCAGCGCCGGGATCAACAAGTCCGGCGGAGCTCCGAACGAGAATCTCAGGCCGTTGGGGTCACCGAACGTTTCGCCGGCAACCGAGCCGACGCCCGTTTCCTCAAGCAGAAGCCTGGCGATGTCGTCGGTCGTGCGAACGGCGCTACCGAACGGCAGCGAGGCGAGCAGAGCACTCACGTCGAGATAGAAGAAGAACGCGCCGTCGGCGCGGGGCGTCGGCACATTGTCCAATTTCGACAGAAGGGTGAGCCCGTCGGCGCGTGCTTTCACCAGACGCTGATGCATCTCGTGCTCAAAGGAGCCGTCGGTGACCGACAAGTGATGCAAAATGGCGTGCTGCGCGATGACGTTTGCATTCGACGTCGTGTGGCTTTGGAGTTTTTTGGCGGCTGATACGATCTCCGCTGGCGCAGCGAAATAGCCGAGACGCCAACCCGTGATCGCCAATTCCTTGGAAAAGGCATTCACGAGGATCGTGCGTGATCGGATGCCCGGATGAGCAGTGACGATCGACTGGTGTCTGTCGCCGTTGAAGACGAAGCTCGAATAGCATTCGTCGGAAATGATCCAGAGCTGATAATTGTTGGCGAGATCGCCGATGGCCTGCAGCGTTGCCCGATTGTAGACGGCGCCGGTCGGATTGTTCGGCGAATTGATGATAATCGCCTTCGTGCGCGGTGTGATGGCGGCGCGAATGTCTTTGATCTCGGGCGTGTAAGTAGGAGCCCTCGCATCGACGAATACCGGTGTTGCTCCGGCGAGCAGGACTTGTGACGGAAATGTCGGCCAGCATGGCCGAAATATAATGACCTCATCGCCGGGATCGAGGATCGCGAAAGCTGCGTCGAGAAGCCCCTGTTTCGCGCCGCTGGTGATGACAATATTGTCCGTCGTCCATGGGACGCCTGTTTCCGCCGAGAGTTTCTTCGCCACGGCCGTGCGCAGGGGAGCAAGCCCGATCGAGTCGGTATAGCGATTGACGCCGTCCTCGATTGCCGCGATGGCCCCATCACGCACGCTTCGCGGCGGAGCGATGATCACCTCGCCTGCCGCGAGATCGACGATCTCACGTCCTGCGGCGGCGGCAACCTTGGCGGCCTCACGGGCCGCGGCTGTTCCCGAACCTGAGAGCAAAGACATCCGTTGCGCAAGCATGTGCGCCTCCTTGAGATAACGATGTTGAAACGATGTGCGGCGTCAGGTGCCGCTGTCCTGAATCTTACGGCTGTTGCGGCAGATACCGTTCCTCGGACGCCGCCAGTTCGTCGTAATGCAAAAGCCCAAAGACCTCGTCGAGCCCGGCGACCTGGCTCTCGATGCCGGCGATGCTTTCTTCCGCGATGATGCGGCCGCAGATATCCCGCATCCCGGCGACGGCCGCGCGCATTGCGTGATTTGCCCAAATCACCGTCGAGATGTTGGCGTCACGATATTCGGATGTCGGTGTGCGGTAGTATTTCGTCGGAACGATCACGACCGGAAGCCGGTTCTGCCAGAGCGCCGCGAAGGACAGAATCTCGTCCGCAACGCTCTTGCGCGAATGAATGAGAATGGCATCCGCGCCGGCTTCCGCATAGGCATGGGCGCGCGCGAGCGCCTCCTCCATCCCGTGGCCGGCGATCAGCGCCTCGATGCGCGCAACCAGCACCAGTTGATCGCCCACCGTATCCTTCACGGCACGCAGCCGGCCCGAGAACTCGCCGACATCCGCGAGCGGATGCCGATCGCCGACGAA
>JBBWZU010000608.1:0-10155 GCA_039649225.1 Hyphomicrobiales bacterium
GCCTCTACGGCCACAGCGTCTATCTGGCCGAGTTGCAGCGGCTGCACGGCTGGCCCGCTTCGCTGATTGCCGGCGCCAGCACCGCGACCTATCTGCTCAACGGCGTCCTGGTCATCTTCACCAGCAACGCGCTGGCGCGTTTCGGCGTGCGGCGCTTCGTGCTGTTCGGTGTCGCCGCGCTGGCACTCGCGATCGTCATGCTGGCGCTCGCACGCGCACCCTGGCAGATCTACGTGGCGTATCTGATGATGTCGTTCGGATGGCTCGGGCTTGGCCTCGTCACCATCCCGACCATCATCGCCACATGGTTCACCGAAAAGCGCGGCCTTGCGATCTCGCTCGCGCTGAACGGCGCCAGCTTTGGCGGCATCGTGGTGGCGCCCGCGCTGGTCCTGCTGATTGGCGAGACCGGCTTCACGCCCGCAATGCTGATCGCTGCCGCCGTGATGGTGGCGATCCTGGTTCCGGCCGTCTTGCTGTGGGTCAAGGTCCCACCCGGCAAAGAGCCCCACTCGCGGGCTACGGCCGCCGCGCCCGCCTGGACGCGGCGCGACGCGCTCGTCAGCCTGCCGTTCTGGACCGTGTCGGGGCCTTTTGCACTGGCGCTGCTGGCGCAAGTCGCCTTCATCGTGCACCAGATCGCCTTCATGGAGCCGCTCACCGGCCGCGCGACGGCGGCGTTCTCGGTTTCGGTGATGACCATAATGGCGGTGACCGGCCGCCTTACGCTCGGCATGGTGGTCGACCGGCTCGATCCGCGCTTCATCTCGGCCGGATCGATGTTCGCCCAAGCCGTCGCGCTGTTCTGCATGACCCAGACCCGCGACCCGACGCTGCTGCTTATTGCCTGCGGCGTCTACGGTTTTTCGGTCGGCAATATCATCACGCTGCCCTCGCTGATCATCCAGCGCGAGTTTCGGCCTGAGAATTTCGCCATGGTGCTGGGACTTTCGACCGCGATCGGAACATTCGCGGGCGCGCTCGGACCAGGCCTGATCGGGCTCATCCGCGCCTCCACCGGCGACTATGCGGCGGCGCTGACCGTCTGCCTGGGACTGAAGATCGTAGGCGGCTGTTTGGTGTTAATGCGTGGCGTTAACAAAAGCTTACGTGGAATTTCTCAATAAGGCGCGGCTTTCATCAACTTCCTGCCGCAAAGGGAGTGCCAATTCGGGGCCAGTCCTTATTCCCGCGCACGGGGTCGATATAATGCTTGCCGCCAGCGCCAAGTTCCGTCCCGCTCTCGCCTGGTTCGCGCGCCAGATCGCGCCGTCCATGATCGCCACGCTGCTCGCCGCACTCGTGATCGCAGGCTATAACCGCGCCTTCTCCGGCCATCTGGCTTCGCCGCGCCTGTCGGCGGTGCGTGCCGCCTTGGACAGGGCCGCCCCGGTTCCCGAGGCTGATGCAGCCGACGCGACAGCCAAGCCGAAGCCCGCCTGGACCACGCAGGTGGTCGAGATCATCGCGCCGACGGGCGACGTCGAGCGCAGCTTCGACAAGGACGAAGGCCGCGAGGCCGCCAAGGACCAGAGCAAGCTGAAGGTTGCCGATGTGGCGCCGGCCGCGGCGCCCGCGCCGGTGGCGCCACGGCCCGTCGCGGCGCGGCCGGAGCAGCCGAGACAAGAGCCGCGACAGGAGTGGCGCGAGCCGCGTGTTCCCGAGCCGCAGGTCGTCGTGATTGATCCGCGCGGCCCGGCGCCAATGGCGCCGCCGCCCGGAGGATACCTGGCGGTCCAGCAGCCGGCCGTCGTGCAGCCCGCCCCGGTTGCGGTCGCGCCGATGGCAGCCCCCATGGTTCCGGTTGTGCAGCAGCCGGTCGCCGGGGTGCGAGTCGCGCCGCCGCCCGTCGCCGGAATGCCGGTCGCTCAAGAGCCGCCGCCGGTCATCACCGCCAAGCCGATGGTGACGGTGCCGGATCGGCCCGGGCTGCGTCCGGCCTATGAGCCGCAGGCGCCCGGACAGGCGCAGCAGGCGCCGCAACAGGCCGAAGCGCCGCCGCAACAGCATCCGGGAGTATTCGGCGCGATCGTGGATACGCTCAAACCGTCGTCGATCTTCCGCAGCGCGCGCGAGTTCGGCGACAAGATCGAAGCTGCCGGCAACGACATCCTGCCGAATATCCGGCAGCAGTGAGCGGGGCGAGCGCGCCTATTTCGGCGCGCGCTTGGCCAATATCCGCTGCAAGGTGCGGC
Organism: Hyphomicrobiales bacterium; assembly: GCA_039649225.1. GTDB lineage: Bacteria > Pseudomonadota > Alphaproteobacteria > Rhizobiales > Xanthobacteraceae > PALSA-894. The sequence continues at coordinate 2,196 of JBBWZU010000608.1, forward strand.
GGTGCATGTTGAGCCGCCGTGCCGTCTCCGAGACATTGCGATTGCACAGCTCGTAAACGCGCTGGATATGCTCCCAGCGCACGCGATCGGCCGACATCGGATTTTCCGGCGGCTCGGCGCCGCGTCCTTCGATCGCCAGCAGCGCGTTCACCACATCATCCGCATCGGCGGGTTTGGCCAGATAGTCGATCGCGCCGAGCTTCACGGCGTTCACGGCGGTTGCGATATTGCCATAGCCGGTAAGCACCACGCCGTGCGCCTCGGGGCGGCGCTTTTTCAGCGCCGAGATCACATCGAGCCCGTTGCCATCGCCGAGCCGCATGTCGACCACCGCGTAGAACGGCGGTGACTTTTCCACTTGCAGGAGGCCGTCCGCGACGCTCTCGGCGGTCGCCACGCTAAAGCCGCGCAGCTCCATGGCCCGGGCGAGGCGCGTGAGAAACGACTTGTCGTCCTCCACAATCAGCAGCGAGCGCTCGCCCGGAATCGGAGCGGGAACGACGACTTCGGTCATGGACATGGCGTGGAACTCCTTCGCTATATGCATAGCTATGCGTCATTCGCGCATAGCTCAAGAGGGTCGCTGTGTCGCAGGCTGTTCCTCAGAGTCTTCGGTTAATTCCAGTTCCGCGCGCGGCCAGTGTACCAGCACCACGGCGCCATGTTCGGGCGCCTGCCGGTTGAGAAACGTGACGGTCGCGCCGGAGCGCTCCAGCAGCGTTTTGGCGATGAAGAATCCGAGGCCGAGGCCGCTTTCCTCGCCTTCATTGCCGCTGCGGCGGCGGCTGGTCACATAGGGTTCGCCGATGCGCTTCAAGATTTCCGGCGAAAAGCCCGGTCCGTCATCCGAGATCGTAACCGCGACATCCTGCTCGCTCCAGCGTACCGCGATCTCGGCGCGGCTCGCGGCGAAATCGACCGCGTTCTCGGTGAGATTCCCAAGCCCGTAGAGAACCGCCGGCGAGCGCGCCACCACGGGTTCACCAGCCGCACCGGGCAACACCACATCGATCGCGGTGCCGAAACCGCGATGCGGCGCCACCACTTCTTCGATCAGCCGCGACAGTTTCGCACGTTCGAACGGGGCCCAGCCCGACGGCAGCGCCGAAAGTTTCCCCAAAATCTCGCGGCAGCGCTGCGCCTGCTCGCGCAGGAGCCTGACGTCCTCGGCATGCGGCGAGTCCTTGCCCAACGCGGTCTGCAATTCCTTGGCGACCAGCGTAATTGTCGACAGCGGCGTGCCGAGCTCATGCGCGGCCGCGGCCGCCAGCCCGTCGAGCTGAGTCAGATGCTGCTCGCGCGCCAGCACCAGCTCGGTCGCCGTCAGCGCGTCGGCCATCAGCCGGTTTTCCTCGGCGACCTGCCACGCATAGGTGCCGATGAACACGATCGAGACCAGGTTCGCCACCCAGGTCGCCAGAATGTAGATCGGCGGCAGCGCCAGTGCCTGGTCGCCGGCCCACGGCAGCGGCCAGTAGAAGAAAGCGATCAGCGTCGAGCAGATGACCGCGAACACCCCGAGCGGCAGCGTGAAGCGCAGCGGCAGCGAGATCGCGGCGATCAGCACCGGCGCGAGGATCAGAAACGAGAACGGATTCTCCAGGCCCCCGGTCAGCACGATCAGGACGGTGAGCTGCGCGATGTCGTAGGCCAGCAGCCAGCTGACCGCTTCGGGCGGAAGCCGCTGCACATTGCGGTAGTGCATGCTGGCCGCGACGTTGAGCCAGGCAGAAAGTGCGATCACCGCCAGACAGGCCGCGAGCGGCAGCTCGAACTCGAGCAGATACTGCACGACCAGCACCGCGACCGCCTGGCCGATCACCGCGAACCAGCGCAGCGTGACTAGCGTCTTCAGGCGCACGGTGCGCGGCGAGTGCGTGACGTCGGGGGAAGCGGGCATCGGGGCAGGATAGCGGAGAAGGGGGGCGGCGGCAGCGACGAAGGTGTCGCGCTAACTCCTTGGCTGAATTCCGGCGAGGAGCTGTCAAGCGAGATTTCCCAACACGCGGCAAAGCTTAGTGACCTGCCACCGCACCCTATATGAGTCCAAACTGGCGAGCCTCGCGCGGGCAGGCGCGGAAGCGATGCCTGCCACTGCTGGAGAAAAAGAAGGACGCGTAGCTTTTTCTGTTCTTTATTTGCTTAGAACAAATCATGAACATAATTCTGGAGGACTTGCTTGCATTTATTCCATAAATGGAATAATTTATGTTATGGAATGTCGAGTACACGGACGAGTTCAGCGACTGGTGGTCAACGCTCGGCGAGAGCCAGCAGGATGATGTCGCGGCGATCGTCACGTTGCTTGAAAGGAGAGGGCCGAGGCTGCCGTTTCCCTATTCGTCCGGCATCAATGGCTCGCGTCACGCGCACATGCGCGAGTTGCGTGTCCAAAGCGGCGGCAATCCGTTGCGCGTGTTCTATGCGTTCGATCCGCGCCGCACGGCCATTCTGCTCGTTGCGGGCAACAAGACAGGCGATCATCGTTTTTACGCGCGCATGATCCCGGTCGCTGACCGGCTCTACGACGAATATCTCGATGAACTCAGAGGCGAAGGATTGATCGAATGACGGGTCATCGCGCTTTCGGCAATCTGACCAAGAGCTTCTCACCCACGCGCAAGGGGCGCGTCTCGAACAAGGTCGCGGCACTGGAGACCGCGCTGGCACTGCATGAGTTGCGCAAGGCGCGCAAGGTCTCGCAGGAAACGCTGGCGCAAAAGCTCGCGGTGGGTCAGCCCGCCGTCGCCAAGCTTGAACGCCGCTCCGATATGTATGTCGGCAACCTGCGCCGCTATGTCGAAGCGCTCGGCGGCACGCTGGAGATCATCGCGCGCTTTCCCGACGGCACCGTGACGGTCGCGGATGTCGGCGTTGAGAAGGTGGAAAAGTAGAGACGCAATCGTCGCGGCAATCCACTCCCTGCGCCCTAGATGCCTCCCGCCAAGTTGCATTCCACGCCCTGACTCGCCCTGCCCGCAATGCCTCCCCGCCCCCCCCAGTTCCGTGCCGGCGCACCCGCCCGCCCCCTTCCTTCGTCGGCGTGCACAGCCCGCCCAACTGTGCCAGAACGCCCCGCATGGATGCCCGCACGCCAGAACCCACTGTCCGCGCTGACCGCCTGACCAAGGTCTACAAGACCTCCACGGCGGTCGACGGCATTTCGTTCGCGCTGCCGCGCGGTTCGATCACCGGGCTGCTCGGCGGCAACGGCGCCGGCAAGACCACGACCATTGCGATGCTGATGGGGCTGACCACGCCGACTTCGGGAACCATCCGCGTGCTCGGCGCCGACATGCCGCGCGAGCGCTACCGCGCGCTGCATCGCATGAATTTCGAGAGCCCCTATGTCGAGATGCCGATGCGGCTCACCATCCGGCAGAACCTGAAAGTCTTCGGCATGCTCTACGGCGTGCAAGACCTCAACGCACGCATTGACGAGATCGCGGGTGCGCTCGAGCTCACCGACCTGCTCGATCGCCCGACAGGAAAACTCTCCGCCGGACAGAAAACGCGCGTCTCGCTCGCCAAGGGGCTGATCAATGCCCCCGACTTGCTGCTGCTCGACGAGCCGACAGCCTCGCTCGATCCCGACACCGCCGACTGGGTGCGCGGGCATCTGGAACGCTATCGCGCCGAACACGGCGCCACGATGCTGATCGCCTCGCACAACATGGCGGAGGTGGAGCGCCTGTGCGACCGCGTGATCTTCATGAAGCAGGGCCGCATCGAGGACGACGACACGCCGGCGCGGCTGCTCGCGCGCTACGGCCGCGACACGCTGGAGCAGGTGTTTTTGGACGTCGCGCGCGGCACGTCGCATGAGGCGGCGCGATGAACGGCGCTGCGCGCGACGTGATGTTTTCGCCGAGACGCGTTGCCGCGATGGTGCTGCGCTATTGGTATCTGTTGCGCTCGTCCTTCTCGCGGCTGATCGAGCTGATCTACTGGCCGACCGTGCAGATGCTGATGTGGGGCTTTCTGCAGACCTATCTCGCCGGGCAATCGAACAATCTGGCGCGCGCCGGCGGCGTGTTCATCGGCGCCGTGATGCTGTGGGACATCCTGTTTCGCGGGCAGCTTGGATTCTCCATTTCCTTTCTCGAGGAGATGTACGCGCGCAATCTCGGCAACCTGATGATCTCGCCGCTGCGGCCTTCAGAATTTGTCGCCGCCTTGATGATCATGAGCCTCGTGCGGCTTGCGATCGGCATGCTGCCGGTGACGCTGCTGGCGATCTGGTTCTTCGGGTTCAACTTGTGGGGACTCGGCCTCGCGCTCGCGGCGTTCTTTGCCAATTTGATGCTGACCAGTTGGGCGGTCGGAATTTTCGTGTCCGGGCTGGTGCTGCGCAACGGGCTCGGCGCCGAGACCTTCGCCTGGTCGATCATGTTTTTGCTGCTGCCGCTCGCCTGCGTCTACTATCCGGTTGAAGTGCTGCCGGCCTGGTTGCAGCACGTTGCCTGGGCGTTGCCGCCGACATACGTATTCGAAGGGATGCGCGCCCTGGTGATCGAGCATACGTTCCGCTTAGATTTGATGATTCAAGCACTTGGCGTGAATGCGGTGCTGTTCTCGGTGGCGGTCGTGGCGTTTCTCGCCCTCCTCGCCTCGGCCCGCCGCAACGGTTCGCTGATGCAGACTGGCGAATAATTCATCAGTTCGGCGCACTTTTCCTCCGAAGAATGACTTCCACGTGGTCACCCGGATTGACGACATGACGAAAACGCGACAGCCTTCCGCAGTGCAAAAAGTCGGGCCGGGGCCAGACCACATGCCTATTGGTGAATTCGGCGGGGCAGCGGCGCTGCCCGGCGACGGCAGTCCGTTTTTGACGGCGCCGATGTACTGGTTTTACGAAATGGGCCACGCGGCGCTGACGCCCTCGCGCGCCTTCGCCGACGCCGGCCGGATGTTCTTCAAGAATCCCGCCAACCCGTTCGCCCATACGGCGGTCGGCAAGGCCTATGCGGCTGCGTTCGAGCTGTTCGAGCGCACCACGCGCCGCTACAGCCAACCAGATTGGGGCATCACATCGACGCTGGTCGGCGGCGAGCGCGTGCCGGTGCATATCACCAGCGTCTGGGAACGGCCGTTTTGCCGGCTGTTGCATTTCGAGCGTGCGCTCGAGCACGCGCCGAAGCGCCCGCAGCCCAAGGTGCTGATCGTCGCGCCGATGTCCGGCCACTATGCGACGCTGCTGCGCGGCACCGTCGAGGCGTTCCTGCCGAACCATGACGTCTACATCACCGAATGGGTCGATGCCCGCATGGTGCCGGTCGCCGAAGGCCGCTTCGATCTCGACGACTACATCGACTACGTGATCTCGATGCTGCACGCATTGAACGGCGGCACGCATGTGGTCGCGGTGTGCCAGCCTTCCGTTCCGGTGCTCGCCGCGGTCGCCCGCATGGAGAGCGAGAACGACCCCTACGTGCCGCTGACCATGACGCTGATGGGCGGCCCGATCGACACGCGCGAACACCCGACCGCCGTCAACAAGTTGGCGCAGGAACGCGGCATCGATTGGTTCCGCAGCCACGTCATCACCAAGGTGCCGTTTCCGCACCCGGGCTTCATGCGCGACGTCTATCCAGGCTTCCTGCAGCTCAACGGCTTCATGACCATGAACCTCGACCGCCATATCGAGGCACACCGCAACCTGTTCCGCCATCTGGTCTCGGGCGACGGCGACAGCGCCGCCAAGCATCGCGAATTCTACGATGAATATCTCGCCGTCATGGATCTGTCGGCCGAATACTATCTGCAGACGGTCGAGACGGTATTCATCCGCCACGCCCTCCCGCTCGGCACGATGACGCATCGCGGCAAGCCGGTCGACCTGACCAAGATCACGCGCGTCGGGCTGCTCACCATCGAGGGCGAGCATGACGATATTTCGGGCGTGGGGCAGACCGAGGCGACGCACAAGCTCTGCGCCAACATTCCGGCCAACATGAAGGCGCATTATCTGCAGCCCGGCGTCGGCCATTATGGTGTGTTCAACGGCTCGCGCTTCCGCTCGGAAATCCAGCCGCGCATTTCCGACTTCATGTTGTCGCACAACGCCGGCGGCAAACGCGTCGCGCTCAAGGTCGTGGCGAAAGTATAGCTCCGCTGTCATCCCGGAAGCCGCACGCAGGCAAGTTTGCGCAGCCTGCGTATACTTGGCCGCGGGTGGCTATCCGGGATCCGCGAACGCCACAGCTCCTTGCCTGATGAATCCCGGCTCTCGCTTCGCTCGGCCGAGATGACAGTGTAAGATCGCCGGCGAATCTTTCTCAGGTCCGCCGATGTCGCTACGCGCACTGCTGTTCCGCCGGCCGCCCGATCCGCAATTGATCGAGATCGCGTTCGACGGCGCGATCTATCCGGTCGAGTTGCGCCGCCACGCGCGCGCGACGCGCTATACGCTACGCGTGCAGGCGACCAACCGCGCGATCACGCTCACGATGCCGATGCGCGGCAGCGTGCGCGAGGCGAAAGCGTTTGCCGAGCGCAACGGCGGCTGGATCGCGGCGCGCCTCAAGCGCCTGCCGCAGGCGATCCCGTTCGCCGACGGCCTTGAGATTCCACTGCGCGGCGTGCCGCACGCCATCGTGCATCGGCCGGGTGCGCGCGGAACCGTCTGGACCGAAACCGGCAGCGACATGCCGCTGCTGATCGTCGCCGGCAACGCCGAGCATCTCGCCCGCCGCGTGCGCGATTTCCTCAAGCGCGAGGCCAAGCGCGATCTCGATGCCGCCAGCCGGCGCTACGCCGCGCAGCTTGGCGTTGCAGTCAAGCGCATTTCGATCCGCGACCAATCGAGCCGCTGGGGTTCGTGCACCGCGGCGGGCGTGCTCTCCTACTCATGGCGCCTTATTCTGAGCCCCCCGCACGTGCTCGACTACCTTGCGGCACATGAAGTCGCGCATCTGGTCGAGATGAACCATTCGCGCCGCTTCTGGCGCGTGGTCGAGCGCATCTGCCCGGATTGGGAACGCGCCAAGGCCTGGCTGAACACGCAAGGCACCGCGCTGCATCGCTACGGCGAGGACGGCGGTCCGCCGGAGTCCGCATCGCCCTATTGAGGCGCGCGCATGGCCGCTTCGCGCCTGACGCTGATGACAGCGGTGCCGCGGAGAGGCACGCTGTCAGCGTATACAATGCAGGGAGCGCGATATGACCGGCCGAATTCGCCCAGCGATATTTGCAGGCGCACTTGTGGCGCTGATGGCATGCGCAGTGCCCGCGCGCGCGCAATTGATCGTGCCGGATCTGGAGCAGGAAATCCGCCAGCGCGCGGCCGCGATCGAGGACAAATTGATCGCCTGGCGGCGCGACATCCACGAGCATCCGGAGCTCGGCGAGCAGGAGACACGCACCGCGAACCTCGTCGCCGAGCATTTGAAGAAGCTCGGCCTCGAGGTGAAGACCGGCGTCGCCAAAACCGGTGTCGTCGGCCTGCTCAAGGGCGGCAAGCCCGGGCCGGTGGTTGCGCTGCGCGCCGACATGGATGCGCTGCCGGTGAAAGAGCCGGCCGGCCTGCCGTTCGCCTCGAAGGCGAAGGGCAAATATATCGGCCGGGAGGTCGACGTGATGCATGCCTGCGGTCATGACGCCCACACGGCGATCCTGATGGCGACCGCGGAAGTCCTCACGGCCATGAAGGACAGACTGCCCGGCACCGTGAAATTCATGTTCCAGCCCTCCGAGGAAGGTCCGAGCCTCTATGCGGCCTTCACGGGCGGAAGCTGGGGCGCCAAGCAGATGATCAAGGAGGGCGTCCTCGCCGATCCGCGCCCCGACGCGGTGTTCGGCCTGCACGTTTCGTCCGGCCTGCCGGTCGGGCGCATCGGCTATCGCCCCGGCGCCGCGGCGGCGAGCGCGGACGAATTGCGCATCAAGGTCACGGGCCGCCAGGGCCATGCGGGCTATCCGTGGCGCGCGATCGATCCGGTCACAACGGCGGCGCAGA
>JBBWZU010000628.1:0-16985 GCA_039649225.1 Hyphomicrobiales bacterium
CGTGGTCCGGATTGTCGAAGGCAGCCGCGCTGCGATCGAACGTCGCATCGTCGAAGGCCCATTTCGGCGAAGCGATCTGCCAGATCAGCTTGGCGAAATCGTGCCGGTACTTCTCGTAGCCGGCACGGCCGCGCTCGGTCGCGAAATAGAACTGGTACCACCATTCGAGCTCAGCCTTGGGCGGCAGCGGCAGCTTGCCGGCCTCCTGATTGCCGATCAGGTAGCCGCTCACCGAGACCATGGCCTTGCAGCGTTCCGGCCAGAGCGCCGCCATGATGTTCGCGGTGCGCGCGCCCCAATCAAAGCCGCCGATGATCGCCTTCTCGATTTTGAGCGCATCCATCAGGGCAATGATATCGGTGGCGAGGGCCGACGGCTGCCCGTTGCGCATGGTCTCGGCGCCAAGAAAGCGCGTCGTGCCATAGCCGCGCAGATAGGGAATGATCACGCGATAGCCGGCCGCGGCGAGCAACGGCGCGACATCGACATAGCTGTAGATGTCATAGGGCCAGCCGTGCAGCAGAATGACCGGAGCGCCGTCGGCCGGGCCGGCCTCGGCATATCCAACACTGAGCACGCCGGCATCGATCTGTTTCAACGGCCCGAACGAGGTGTTGGTGTCCGGCTTGACGGCCGGCGGCGCCGCCTGCGCGTTGGCCGAACCCGCGAGCCCGAACTGAGCCGCCGCGATCGCGGTTGCGGCCGCTCCGACGAGGCGACGGCGATGGTGGTCGATCTCTTCGCGCATTTTGCTCGCTTGCATGAAAATCTCCGTGTTCGATGCGTCGCCACGCGTGGTCAAAAGTTGGCGCACACAACATGCGCACGCCGGTCAGTGCTAGTCAGGTTCAGGAAGGTAGGTAGAATAGACGTAGTCTTGAGCCTTCTTTGGCTGATGACATTCGAAGCATTGCTTGGTCGCGTTCGTCACCAGCGGCTTTTTAGGATCTCCTCCCACCCAGAACTGAAAGCCCCATCCACCGGTCGAGGCATACTTTGTTGAGTCCTTGACCATCACGGAGAGGCCTTTCAGGGCGCCTTCCACGTAGGAGCCGTCGACCAGCGCATAGTCATGCAAGTCGGTCAGGAACACGGCCCCGTCGGGATATGGACCGCCTTTTCTGAGCGCAGGTTCTCCAACCGAATTGATGTGGACGTTATGCATTCCGCCAATCGCCTCAAACAATGGGCTCGCCTTGTCGACGATCATGGTGTTGACGTGGAACCACTTGCGGTACCCGCCAGGTGGCTTGAGGTCGTCCGCGGATTGCGCCGACACGGAGGCAATGACAAGCGTGGCCAGCGCAATCGTGGTGGCCGCCATACCAAGGAAGCGGCAACGATGCCGGTTGATCTCTTCCAAACCCTTATTCATGGGTACCTCTCCTTGGGCGCGATCGTTTTTGGTGGCGCATGATCTCTTCCGAAAACCGGCACCCACTATTCGGGATCATGCTCTCGTGGTTCAGCCGAACGTGAACGCGAAGGCTTCAGCGCCGGGATCGAGAAACTCGATTTCGAATTTCCGATCGGCGATCGGGGCGGGCTGCCTGACCAGCTGGTACAGCCGCTGGTCGGTGATCGCGCCGTCGCCTTGCGCGTCGACATCAATGCCGTGCGCGTTGCCCGGCGGCTGTCCGTCGATCAGCACGCGAAACCGCACCGATGTTCCTGGCGCCGCCGGGCCCATGACGAGATGAAGATCGCGCGCGTGGAAACGATACGCGATGCGTCCGTCAGGCTTGTTGAGCATGACGGCCTGGTTCTTCACCGTCCAGTCGCCGGACAGCGCCCATTCGTTCAGGCGCAACCGTGCGGGCAGTTCATACGCGCGCGGCTTGTTCAGGGCCGCGCCGCCCGGCGAGGCAAAGTTCTCCGTGCGCTCGTATCCGACGTAGTTCTCACCGGACTTCAGGCTGCGCCAATCGGCGGCGGCTTCGACGCCTTTGGCATCGACCGAAACCGGCTCACGGCTGACACCGGTCGCTCCCGCCTCGGCGAGCAATTCTTGAATGATCATTTCGGATTGTTCGTAGGAGCCCTCGCCGAAGTGGTGATGCCGAACACGGCCCTGCGCATCGACAAAATACAACGCCGGCCAATACTGATTCCTGAAGGCCCGCCAGATCACATGGTCGCTGTCGACCGCGACCGGATAGTCGACGCCCAAATCCTTCACGGCGCGGCGCACGTTGATCAGGTTCTTTTCGAATGCGAATTCCGGCGCGTGCACGCCGATCACCACCAGTCCCTGATCGCGATACTTGTCGGCCCAGGCGCGCACATAGGGGAGGGTGCGCAGCCAGTTGATGCAGGTATAGGTCCAGAAATCGATGAGCACGACTTTTCCGCGCAGAGCCTGCGCGGTCAGCGGCGGCGAATTGAGCCATTCGTCCGCGCGTTCCAGAGAAGTCAGCTCCGACGAGCCGGCAATTTCGGCATCGGAGGACCCGTGCAGGAACGGCACGCGGAACCCGGCGAACGTCATTGGTTGCGGCATGTGCCTCTCCTCCACAAAGGCTGCGATCGGAGCTCCGATTGCGATGACGAGCACCGCAGCGGCCAGGAGCTTGTTTGTCTTCATCGATGAAGGCCTTTGCGATTGCGAACGATGCCGCGGCGGATCGTTGATTGCCTCATGGTCACGCCGTGCGGCCGTTTGATTTCGTCTGCGCGCCGAGCTGCCCGACGTAGTATCCGAGGCGATTTTCGACATCGCCAGGCTTGTGAAAGCCGTGCTCCATCAGCGTCTTGATCCGCGCCTGCGCGGCGGGCCGCTGCACCGAGGCAAGGAACGCGTCCCATTCCGGTGCGATGTCGGCGTCCGAAGGCAGGCTCGCGATATTGACCAGGCGCTTGGTCTCGCTGATCGCCTGCTTGTCGAACGATGCGATCCGGTTCGCCAGCGCATCGACGAAGCCGTCGAGCTCGGAATCCGGCAGTGCACGATTGACATAGCCGTAGAGCTCGGCGAGAGCGCCGCCGATGTCATCGGCGCTCAGCAACACCTCGAGCGCCCGGCCACGCCCGATCAGACGTGGCAATCTCGCCAGCGGGCCGCCGCCCGGAACGAGGCCGGCGCCGACTTCCCATTGCGACAGGATCGCCTTTTCGCGGCTGGCGAAACGCATGTCGCAGGCCAGCGCAAGCTCGCTGCCGACACCGGTGGCGCGCCCGCGAATGGAAGCAATGGACACGACCGGCGCGCGGCTCAGCCGCGCGAATATGTCGGGCAAAGCCTGCAGACCGGTCGCGCCGGCGGGCAGGGAGGTCGAATCCTCCAGCTTGGCGAGGAAATCGTAGTGGGTGAGAAAGAACCCTTCGACCGCGCTGTCGAAGACCACCACTTTAACATCCGGATCACGCTCGATCGACGCGACGATCGCGTCCAATTGCGGAATCGTCTCCGGCCCGAAAATATTCAAGGGCGGATGATCGAAAGTGACGCGCCAACAGGCCGGCGAGAGCGGCTCGAGACGGATCTGTCGGGTCGTCGCTGGCTTGGTCATTTCACACGTCCGTTCGGTGAGGGACGCCCGCTGCGGCGCTCGCATGAAGCGCCGCGCGCGAAGGCGCGCGTCGGAGTCTTCAGCTCGATTTGCGCAGCGGCTTGAAGGCGGTGCGCATCTCGGCGGTGAAGAGCGCCGGCTGCTCCCAGGCCGCGAAGTGCGTGCCTTTGTCGAGCTTGTTGTAGTGGATGAGCTTGGGATAGGCCTTCTCCGCCCAACTCCGCGGAGCCGCGTAGATTTCATCGGGGAAGACGCTCACGGCGACCGGGATTTTGACGCCCCTCACGTCGAAGAAGCCTGCTCCGTTCGAGACCTGGGTCGTGTCCCAGTAGAGGCGCGCTGAGGAGATCGCGGTGTTCGTCAGCCAATAAAGCGTGACATTGTCGAGGATGTCGTCGGGGGTAAGGCCTTCGGTCTGCCCGTCGAAGACGCGGGCGATCATCAGGTAGCTGCGGATGTCGTGATCGATCATCCAGGCGGCGAGCCCGACCGGCGAATCCGCGATGCCGTACAGCGTTTGCGGGCGGTTCGACATTTCGAGGGCGTAGCCGAGTCCCTTTCCGTAGAAGTCGACCAACTGGTCCCAGGCGTTGCGCTCCTCGGCCGTGAGATCAGCGGGCGGCGCCTCGTGAAACGCGAGCGCTCTTGAGATGTTTGCCGGAACCGTGGCCGCCATGTTGGTGTGGATGCCGAGCAATCCCGGCGGTTGTTGCAGGGCCATCACCTCCGAGACCGCATTCCCCCAATCGCCGCCCTGCGCCACGTAGCGTGCGTAGCCGAGGCGTTGCATCAGTGTCGCCCACGCGCGCGCGATGCGGACCGGGGTCCATCCGGGTGCCGTCGGCTTGCCGGAGAAGCCGTAGCCCGGCAGCGACGGGATCACGAGATGGAAGGCATCCGATGCGCTGCCGCCATGCGCCGTGGGATCGGTCAGCGGGCCGACAATCTTGAGTTGCTCGATGATCGAGCCCGGCCACCCATGCGTGACGATGAGCGGCAGTGCATTCTCATGCTTCGAGCGGACATGGATGAAGTGAATGTCCAGCCCGTCGATCTCGGTCGTGAAATTCGGCAGGGCGTTCAGTTTCGCCTCGACCTTGCGCCAATCGTAGTCCGTTGCCCAATAGCGCGCGAGCTTCTGCATCGTCGCGAACTGCACACCTTGCGATGCATCCGCGACGGTCTCGCGCTCGGGCCACTGCGTGGCGCTGATACGCCGGCGCAAGTCGGCAAGTTTGCTCTCTGGCGCCCGGAAGGAGAATGGACGGATCGCGGTGGCCTGGTTGGTTTCCTCCGCCGCGATGGTCGGACCAGCGGAAAGAAGGGTGGCGGCGCCTGCGGCTGCCGAAGCGGCGAGGACACTGCGCCGCGAGGGCGTAGACGATTTCTTGGACATGATTGTTCTCCCTGATGCGCGTGAGCCAGGCGTCGGCCCTTGCCTGGTCGCCGCAAGATGCGCGCTGTTCGATTTTCGACCCATTGGTCCATTGAGGTCGCCGAACACAGACTTTGGTATGGTCGGTCCGCGGAACTCTTGAACAAAGCAAACAGAGCCAGCCGCGGATTGCTCCGCGCTGTCTCTGCTCGCGGGGAAAAATGGTGTTCAGCCGTGCTGTTTCCCGTCGGGAACTCACTCGTCCACCGTGACGAGCGGCTTTCCTTTTTCAACGACGTATGTGGCGAGCTCGGCGGCGGGGCCGCTGCCGACGTTTTTCGCCGCGTGGATCGTTCCGGCCGGGATGAACAAGACATCGCCGACCTTGAGCGTCACCGGGGGCTTGCCTTCGACCCGATACTCCAGCACACCTTCGAGGACATAGATGATCTCTTCGCCCGGATGCCGGTGCCTGGGGGAGGCCACGCCCGGGTCGATCTCGACGCGCGCCTGGATGACCTCGCGTCCGGGAGCGCTGAGATCATGCCGCTGGAGATCGATGCGCCTGGTTCCTGCCAATTGCGCCTGTGTTGTGTGCAGTGTCAAACCGCTCGCGACGATCAGCATGACGGCCGCCATGATTCGAGTCGTGCCCATGCGGAGTTCCTTTCGACTTTAAGGTTGCAAGGTGAATCCTCGCATGATGCTGGTGATCAGCGAGGCTCCCGAAGTGACCTGAACGCCGCGCGCAGTTCCGCGCTGAACAGTTCCGGCTGTTCCCACGCCGCAAAGTGACCGCCTCTATCGACCTCGTGGAAGTAGCTCAGGTTGCGATAGGCGCGTCGGGCCCAACTCTCCGGGGCGCGATAGACGTCCTCGGGAAACACCGTGATGGCGACCGGGAGCGAGATCTCGGCGGTCTTCTGCGCGGCCGCAACGATGACGCTGCCGCGTGCGCCGTTCTCCCAATACAGCCGCGCCGACGAGCTCGCGGTGTTGGTCAGCCAGTAGAGCGTGATGTTGTCCAGCACGTCGTCTTTGGTCGGCGACTGTCCGGGATCGGCGCCGTATTTCCACTGCGCGAAACCCGGATGCACGAGGATCCACGCCGCGAGGCCGGCAGGGGAATCCGTCGCGCCGTAGCCGACCGTCTGCGGCCGCGCCGTCATCATCGTGAAGTACGCTAGGTTCCCGGTTTTCCCGGACGCCATCACCGCATCGAGTACCGCGCGCTCCTTTTCGGAGAGTCCCGCCGGAACGGGCCCGCCACCGAGTGCCGCGGCGACCTCGGGCGGCACCGTCGCCGGCAGGTTGATGTGGATGCCGAGCAAGCCCGTGGCCGCCTGGCGCGCCATCGCGCTGGAGATGGGAGTGCCCCAGTCGCCGCCCTGCGCGACATAGCGGGTATATCCGAGGCGCCGCATCAGTTCGGCCCAGGCACGCGCGATGCGGTCCGGGTCCCAGCCGGTGCCGGTCGGCTTGCCGGAGAAGCCATAGCCCGGCAAGGACGGGATGACGACGTCGAACGCGTCCGCGGGGCTGCTTGCGTGCGCCGTCGGATCCGTGAGGGGAGCAATGATCTTGAGCTGCTCGATGACCGATCCCGGCCAGCCGTGCGTGACGATCAGCGGAAGCGCATTCTTGTGACGAGAGCGGACGTGAATGAAGTGAATGTCGACCCCGTCGATAGTCGTCGTGAATTGCGGCAAGGCGTTCAGCTTTGCTTCGGCCTTGCGCCAGTCGTAGCCGCTGCCCCAGTACCGAACCAGTTCCTGCAGCTTGGCCAACTGGGCCCCCTGCGACTGATCGGCGACGGTTTCCTGGTCGGGCCACCGCGTTTGGGCAGTGCGCTTGCGCAGTTCGACAAGGTCCACTTCCGGAACGTGGACGGAGAACGGGCGGATCGCGCTGTCTTCGCTGGCTTCCTCGGTCGCGATGAGTGGACGCGCGGAAAGCAGACTGACGGCAGCGGCCGCCGAAGCAGCCAGCACGTGGCGGCGGGTGGGCGCGGACGTCTCGGACATGATCATTCTCCGTGATGCGAGCGAGCCAGGCGTTTGCCCATGCCTCATCACCGCATGATGTGCGCGACGGCGCTGCCGGCCCATTGATCCATTGCGGTTGCCGGGCACGGACTTTGGTATGGCGCGCGCCCGACCGGCTTGCGGAAACTTTCGTTCAGACCGCCTCGAACATCGTGGCACTACCGGGCGGTGCCGCGCGGCTCGCATCGGGATCGATGCCTTGCAGCTCGATAGTGAATTCCGTCCCGCGCACGGTATTCGAGAGGTTCAGAAAGGCCCCGTTGCGCTCGGCAAGCTCGCGCGCGATCGACAGGCCATAGCCATTGCTGTCGTTTGCAGATCGGCTGCGCTGGAACAATCGCGCCCTGACATCATCCGGAAGGCCCGGGCCGTCATCCGCGATCCTGATCGTGACCATCGCGCCGCACTGCTCCAGCGCAATCGCGATCCGCCGGGTCGCCTCGGCGGCGCGCGCGGCGCCGACTGCATTGTGCAGCAGATTGAACAGAATCCGGAACACGTCCTTCGGATTGGCGATCACGTAGACCGGCGCACTGCTCTCGAGATCGAGTGTTGTCGCAGCAGGAACGATCGGGGCGATCAGCCCAAGGACTTCCTCGATGGCGCCGGTTACGTCGAATATCCGCCGCGGCACGCTCGCGTCTTTCTGCGCCGCCTCGCGCATCAGGTCCGAGCACATGGTGGCGGCCTTCTTCAACAGCGCATCGCTGCGGGCCAATAGCCCGACCGTGTCGGTCTCGCGAGGGTGCTCGAGCGATTCAAGATAGAGCGCGGCGGTCGCAAGCGTGTTGCGGATATCGTGCGCCCATTGAGCGATCGCGTTCGATTCCATGGCAGCCTCCTGTGCGATGACGCTATCGCGGGATGGAGGCGGCCAGCAGCTATCTCCTGGTGCGGACGAGCCCCCGCTTCCGGCTACGCCGATCATGCATGCGGGCAGACCGCCTAGACGTTGGTATGGTGGTTAGCTGCCGCGCGGCGCGAGCGCGTCGGCCATGCGCACGAGATCCGCGAATGTCCGCGCCGCCATCTTCTGCATCACCGCGCCGCGATAGGTCTTCACCGTGATCTCGCTCAGGCCAAGCTCGAATGCGACCTGCTTGTTCATCTTGCCGGCCGTGACCATGATCATCACCTGCTGCTCGCGCGGCGACAGCCCGGCGTAGCGCACGCGGACGTCGGCCGCGGCGCTGTCGGTGGCGCGCCGTTCCCGGTCGCGCTCGATCGCCGTCGTGACGGCGTCGATCATATCCTGGTCGCGAAACGGCTTTGGCAGGAAGTCGACGGCGCCGGCCTTCATGGCGCGGACCGACATCGGGACGTCGCTGTGCCCGGTCATCAGCACGATCGGAAGATGGACACCGAATCCGTTGCGCCGGGATTGAAAATCGAGCCCGCTGATGCCGGGTAGGCGAACGTCGAGAATGATGCAGCCGGGGCTGTCGTGCGGGCCGGCGTCGAGAAACTCCTGAACCGAGGCGTAAGTGCGGACGTCGTGTCCGACCGATGGAAGCAGCAGAGCCAGCGCTTCGCGTGGCGAGACGTCGTCATCGATCACATGGACGGTAGCCTGATCAATTGCCACGGTGTCTTCAGCACGAGCCAGTGCGGACATTGTCATTGTCGTTCTCCTGGTGTGGCTTTGGCGGTTTTGTGCACTACGGAAAACTACCGACGGGAGCACATCAGAGGGGTGGCGCTGGCGCCATAGCACCATCGTATCGCCGATACCTTGGTATCAGCCGGCGCTGCATGCGACCAGCTGACGCTTCTGTCGGGGCCGACCAACACCAAAGTGTCATCGACCTTTGGCTGAGCAGCGGCGCATTGTTAGGCAGCGGCGATCGTCACGAAGGACCGGCAATGGAGAGCGATCTAAGCCGCGTCGTCGACGCGCTTCCCGGGCTTGTCTGGACGGCGCTCCCCGACGGGCAGTTTGACTTTATGAATCGGCGCTGGAGCGAATACACCGGACTTGCCGTCGACGCGTCCTATGGCCGCGGCTGGCAGGTTGCGGTCCATCCTGAAGACTTGCCCGGCCTGCTCGCCGGCTGGCGCGGCGGTTCGTCGTCCGGCGCCCCGGTTGAATCCACGGTCCGCCTGCGCGGAGCGGACGGAAGCTATCGCTGGTTCCTGTTTCGCGCTCACCCTTCGGCCGACGCGTCCGGACAGGTCGTCAAATGGTGCGGACTGAGCACCGACATCGACGACCGCATGCAGGCCGAGGAAGCGCTGCGCGCGCGCGAGAGCCGGTTTCGTCTGATCGTCGATGGACTTCCGGTTCTTCTGTCGACCGCGACCCCGAATGGCGAGCTGGAACACGCCAATCGGCACTACCTGGACTATTTCGGCGCGACGCTGGAGGAGTTGAAGGCGCGCGAGGCTCCCCAGAACTTGCATCCGGACGACCAGGAGCGTGTCCGCTCGGCGCGCAGAGCCGCGATCGATACCGGCCAGCCGTACGAAATCGAGTGCCGCCGCCGCCGTGCGGATGGGGTCTATCGCTGGTTCTACCTGCGCGCCTTCCCGTTGCGCGATTCCGAAGGGCGCATCGCCCTGTGGTACCGCCTGCAAACCGATATCGAGGAGCAGAAGCGGGCTGAAGCGTTGCTCGCCGGTGAAAAACAACTGCTTGAGATGGTCGCCGGCGGCCGTCCGATGCCGGACATCCTGGAGGCTCTTTGCCGGCAGGTCGAAAGCACGGCGAGCGGATGTTACTGCAGCATCGTGCTGGTCGATCCGAGCGGTACGCAACTCCAGGAAGCGATAGCGCCGAGTCTTGCCGCCGAATTCAACGACGCGGTGCGCGGCTGGCCGCTGCGGCGCGTCGGCGGCCCGTGCGTGATGGTCGCGCGCGACAAGGTCCAGGTGATCATGTCGGATGTTGCCTCTGACACGCGTTGGCGCAACAGCTGGCGCGCACTGGCGCAGGCGCACGGGCTGAGGTCGTGCTGGTCGACGCCGATCGTATCGCAGGCGGGGCAGGTGCTGGGTACTTTCGCGCTCTACCGGCGCGAGCCCGGAAGCCCCGACTCGTCCCAGCTGGAGCTGATCGCGCAATTTACCAATATTGCGAGCATCGCTATCGAACGTGCGCAGCGCGACGAAGCGCTACGCCAAAGCGAAGCGCGACGCGCCGACGCCGAGCGCGAGCTGCAGCTGACGATCGACAGTATCCCGGCGATGGTTGCGACCTATCGCGCCGACGGCTCGCGCTTGTCCATCAACAAGCGGGTGCGCGAGTATACCGGTCGCTCTTCTCCCGAGGACTGGTCGAGGACGGTCCATCCTGACGACATCGAGCCGGCCGAGAGCAAATGGCGTGCATGCATCGCAAGCGGGGAGCCGTTCGAGCACGAGTATCGCGTGCGCCAGGCCGATGGCACGTATCGCTGGTTCATGAGGCACCGTGTCCCACTGTGCAACGAAGCGGGGCAGGTGATCCGCTGGTATGGCGTCGGCTACGACATCGAGGATCGAAAACGAGCCGAGGCGGCGCTGCGACAAAGCGAAACGCGTATCGCCGCAGCCGAACGCGAGCTGCGTCGGACGCTGGACTCGATCCCGACGATCACCTGGCGGGCGGCTCCCAATGGTTATGTCCAGCACCTCAATAAGCGCTGGTTCGAGTACACGGGCACGACGCCTGAGCAGGTTCACGGCTGGAGGTGGAAATTGTGCGTTCACCCCGATGACCTCGACCATCTCCTCGACATCGGGAATCAATATGTGGCCACCGGCTGGTCGATCGACGCCGAGGCGCGCGTGCGGCGCCACGACGGCACGTATCGTTGGTTCCTGTTTCGGCCGGCGCCGGCGCGTGATGAAACCGGCAAGGTTGTCGGATGGTACGGCGCGATTACCGACATCGAGGATCGCAAGCGGGCCGAGGAAGAACTGCGGCGCAGCGAGGCGTTTCTCGCCGAGGGGCAGCGCCTCAGCCAGACCGGCAGCTTCTCATGGCGTGTCGACACGGACGAGGTCACGTTCTCGCAGGAGCTTCACCGCATCTTCGAGTTTGATCAGGATGCTGCGGTGACTTTGCGGCGGCTGCGCGAGCGAACGCACCCGGAAGACCGCGCATTGATGGACGAGAAGGTGAGCGACGTTCGCGCCGGCCGCAATATCTCGGAAATCGATATCCGGCTGCGGATGCCGGACGGCGGGGTCAAGTATCTGCGCATCCTCGGTCGCTTGAGCCGCCGCCAGGACGGCCGACTGGAGTTCCTTGGCGCAATTCAGGACGTCACGCAGGGCCGGCTCGCCGAGGCGGCGCTCGACAAGGTGCGATCCGAGCTCGCGCACGTCACCAGGGTCATGAGCTTCGGAGCCTTGACGGCGTCGATCGCGCACGAGGTCAATCAGCCACTGGCGGGCATCGTCACCAACGCCAGCACCTGCTTGCGCATGCTCGCCGCCGAACCACCCAACATCGAGGGCGCGCGCGAGACCGCGCGCCGCACGATCCGCGACGGCAACCGCGCCGCGGACGTCATCGCACGGCTGCGCGCGCTCTTCAGCAAGAAGGCCGCCGAGACCGAAACCGTGGACCTGAACGAGGCGACGCGCGAAGTGCTCACGCTCGTGTTCGGCGACCTGCTGCGCAACAAAGTGATTTTGCGGGCCGAGCTGGACAGCGACCACCCTCCGCTGGTCACCGGCGATCGCGTCCAGCTTCAGCAGGTCATTCTGAACCTGGTTCGTAACGCCTCGGATGCGATGAGCGAGGTGAACGATCGCCCCAGGGACTTGCTGGTCAAGGCCTACCGGGAGGAGGAGGGCGCGCGCCTCATCGTCAAAGACGCGGGCGTCGGCTTCGAGACCCAGGGCGCCGAGCGGCTGTTCGATGCGTTCTACACCACTAAGAGCGGCGGCATGGGTATCGGCCTGTCGCTCAGCCGCTCCATCATCGAGAACCATGGCGGGAAACTCTGGGCCGAAGCGAATGACGGTCCGGGCGCCACGTTTTCGGTTTCCATCCCCCGGCAAGCGACGAGTGCCGGGGACGAAGGCACTGCCGGTGCCATTCTCACGGGTCCAATGAGGGGCGAGCGTGACGCAACAAGGAATGCATGATGGCGAGCCGTCCCCTCATATCGGTCGTCGATGACGACGAGTCCGTGCGCGAGTCGCTGCCCGACCTGTTGCGGGAGTTCGGGTTCGCGGTCGAGGCGTTTTCGTCGGCGGAGCAGTTCCTGGCGTCGGACAGCATCCGCACGACGCGCTGCCTGATCCTCGACATCGCCATGCCGGGCATGAGCGGACCCGATCTGCAACGGGAGCTGATACTGCGGCAGGAGAATGTCCCGATCGTCTTCATCACGGCACACGCGGACCGCTCGCTGTTCCCGCGCCTTATCGAGCAAGGCGCGGTGGCGTGCCTGCTCAAGCCGTTCAGCGACACAGCCTTGCGCGAGGCGCTCGACGCCGCGCTTGGCGCGCCTTGAGCGCGCTTGCGCCGTCAGAATACCGAACGATAGATTGGCTCGAGGAGTCCCGACCTGAGGTCATCGCCCGTGGCGCACGCAACTCCCATCGTCTTCGTCGTCGACGATGACATCTCGGTGCGGGAATCGCTCGAAGGATTGATCCGCAGTGAAGGCTGGGAAACCGAGACTTTCGCGTCCGCGGAGGCGTTTCTGGCGCGGCCGCGCGCGCCCGTTCCAAGCTGCCTCGTGCTCGACGTGTCTCTCCCGAATCTCAACGGCCTCGATCTGCAGAAGCGTCTTGCCGATCGCAGCGACATGCCGATCATCTTCATCACCGGATACGGCGACGTGCCGATGACTGTTCAGGCCATGAAGGCGGGAGCGGTCGAGTTCCTGATGAAGCCGTTCGGCGATGAAGCGCTGCTCAGCGCG
Organism: Hyphomicrobiales bacterium; assembly: GCA_039649225.1. Classification (GTDB taxonomy): domain Bacteria; phylum Pseudomonadota; class Alphaproteobacteria; order Rhizobiales; family Xanthobacteraceae; genus PALSA-894. The sequence continues at coordinate 12,791 of JBBWZU010000628.1, forward strand.
ATCCGGCAGGCGATCGCGCGCAGTCGCGTGGCGTTCGATCAGGAGCGGGAGGTGAGGGCGCTGCGGGCCCGCTACGAGTCGCTCAGCCGGCGCGAACAGGAGGTGATGGCGCTGGTCGCTGCCGGCCGGCTGAACAAGCAGGTCGGTTTCGAGCTCGGCATCAGCGAGATCACCGTGAAGGCTCACCGCGGCCGGGTGATGCGCAAGATGGGGGCGGGCTCACTCGCCGACCTGGTCAACATGGCGGCAAAGCTTCACCTCGTACCCGCGTCGGGGCACTGAAGTCGGGCTTGTTTTTCCCGGTCCGGAACGCTCCCAACTCATTCATCGGTCGGGACATGCCCATACCTACCGGTATGCCGCCTGTCATTCGGACGATGTCGCGCTAGACCAAAGGAGGTCCGCAATGCCCTTTGGTCTGAATGGATAGAAAGACGGCCTCATTGCATGTTGGGTGCGCGCACGGACATCGCGTTTGGCAGGCTTAGGTCATCCGGAGATGAACGTGAGCGGGCGGAATTGCCTGACCGGGAATGATCGCTCTCATCCACGGACCCATCACACGGAGGACATTCATGAACAAGCTCTTGATCACCACGATGTCGCTCGCGGCGCTCGGCCTCATTTTTGCCGCCGGCGCGAACACCGCGAGCGCGGCCTCGAAGACCGCCAGCAAGTACGAGTGCTTCACCGACGACGGCTACGGTCGCAAGCTTCCCTGTTCCTATGGCTACAAGCTGACGAAACGCACCGACGGATCCTTCGACTGTTTCACCGACGACGGCTACGGCCGCAAGCTTCCCTGCTCCTACGGCCTCAAGCGCCACTGAAACGGATTGCCTGAGCGGTCGTCCCCCACCGACCAGGCACTTCGGCCGCCAAAGGTCAAACATGAAAGCGATTGTCCCCGGTGGCCTCGGCCCAACGTCCTCCCCCCGGCGTTGGGCCGAACTTCGTTTGGGCTTGGCTTGCTCTGCGGCAGTCCCGGCGCGCAGCGGAATCCCGCGGCGCACGATTGTTCGTATGGAAGCGACATGACCGTATCACGCCGCTGAGGACGCGCCCAATCGGTTGCGACTTGCGTCTGCCGCCGATCGAACGTTTTCCGTGCTCAGTCGTTCGCCGCCCGGCGCGCTCGGTATCGTCAGCAGGATTCGCAGTGGTGATTTTTCGACCATTTACTTTTCAATCATTGACCCGGCGATCACTTCATGCTGCCGAGTGGCGGCTCGTTGATGGACGCCCGGAACACGCCGAGCTCCTTCACGGCGTTGATGAATTCGTGGAAGTCGCCCGGCTTGACCACGTAGGCGTTCACGCCGAGCGTGTAGCTCCGGATCTTGTCCTTCTCTTCCTGCGACGAGGTCAACACCACGACGGGAATGAGCTTGAGCCGCTCGTCGATCCTGATTGCCTTTAGCAGAGACCATGATCGGCGCCCCGATAATCGCCCCGATAGTGCGATGACTGTAGTGCAAAGCTTTGGCTCTCGCCACAAGGCGCAAGCGGCAATCATTCTGTTTACGTGAATGTGATCAGCGGATCATTTGTCCATTCGAGAGACATCGCTTGTCATAATCTCGCCTGCAAAATCCCTACCAGCCAAGTTGTGTAAAATAATTGGTTTTCGTCGCGCCCTCCACGTCGTTGCGCGATTTTGCCTTGCCTAGGCCGCTCTTGTCTCGATCACGCGCCACATGATGTCAAACAAAAGCCACCTGACTGGCACCCGGCCGGCGCTCACCTACGTTGCGCATATCGATGCAAGTTTTCGACAACTTTGGAGGCGTTACGATCATGCATACAAGGACCAAGATCACTTTGGCAGCGACACTTGTTATTGGCCTTTCGCCGCATGCGATGGCGCAAAACACCGCGCTGAATGCTGACGCTTCTGTCGCAGCCGCCCGCGACGCTGCGTCACGCGCATCACCGTTCAGGCTGGTCGCTTTGCGTCAGCCGTCGCGATCCACGCACATGCTGCCGCGCCGGAGTCGGAATGCCGGCCTGAGGGGTGATGGATACGCACCTTGGAGCGGTTCGCAGGCGCCGGAGTCAGGATACGTCCCCCGCAGCTTTCCGGAGAACAACTACCAGTACTGGCGTCAGGCGTGCTGCCAATAACCCGCCGTTTGAGTCCCTAATGAAAATGCAAGGACGGAACAAAATCATGGACCGACGCAACGTTTAATCCGTTCACGAGAGTTGTGAAAGCGCGTGAGATGATCGTGACTCGTATTGGACCGTTGCGGCCTTAGCTCTCGGGTATCGACGGCGCTCAAGTCGTCGCGAACGAAGCTGAAACAACAGCTTTCGAAATCCCGAACCATCAAGAGTCGCTAAAAGGAGCTAAAGTCATGTTAACGAAAATAAAAATCGCACTCGCTGCCGTTCTGTTGGCCGGCAGCGCAACTTTCGCAGCCGCCGAGGGGTACGATCCGAACCTGGCCAATCGTTATCCGGCCTATGCCGATCCCGTCTATTCCGGTGGGTCCGATGCCGGCTCGATTGCGCGGGCGCCGTATGGCGTCCTTCAGTCCGCGCCGGAGCGGTTGCAGGACGGGCGCAGCTACGGCCCTGTCACCCATGCGCCGGTCAATGAGAACGACTGGTACCAGACCGATGTGCACGACAAGGCGTCCTCGCCGTTCGCAGGTGGCGGTGGACTTTGAGTTCTCCGCATCGCCCCGCGCGCCGATGTTGCGCGCGGTTCGATACCAAGGCAGCCGACCGTGCGTCGGCTGCCCTGCGGTTCTTGTCACGACTGGAGCAGTCTTACTCCCATCGCGGCGTGTTGAAGATCATGACGTATTTGTAATTCGCGCAAAATCGTAGTCGACGTCATATCAAACTGATTGGTCTGCGGGCGTCGCCATGCCGGGGTCTCGTCGCTGCAAACCTAGGTATAGGTTTTTCGGCCGCGGGACCAAACCTAAGTGCGATGGAGCGGCGGGCGGACGTTTGGCTACTCTGCGTTCAAGAAAAAGCAGCAGGGCGGAAACGAACAAGACCCGAACTCTGCAACGCAGGGGTGGAAAGCCATGCTGACGAACTCGCAACCGATACGCATCGCGCCGGTCACGCCGTTGGCTCAAGGCACGTCTTACGGTCCGGGCACCGGAGACGCACCGTTCACCGGCGTGCCGTGCCCGACCGTGAACGTGGCGCCGCATCGTGTCGTCATGCGCCGCGGGACAGAGTGGCACGGCATGGGCGCGGAGTTCGTTCAAGCGACGGCCCGTGACCGCATTGATTACAGTTTCCGCTCATCCCGGCATCTGCTGGCCGCATATGAGCAGGGCGTGCGGCGCGAGGGAGAATCCTACGTCGAGGGCGCACCACGCTCGACGCTGCGCGATGTCGCAAGGAAGCTCACATTTGCCCCGGCCGGCCACGAATATCGCGAGTGGCACGATCCGCGCATTCCGACGGCCGTGACCTATTTCTATTTTGATCCCGCCGAGCTGCAGGCGGCCGCGGCATTCGGCCTTGGCGACGTGCAGTTCACGCCGCGGCTGTTCTTCGAGGACGCCACGATCTGGAGCACGGTGGTCAAGCTCAAGCAGGCGCTCGAGGCCCCGGAATTCGAGAGCCGCCGCTATATCGAGGCGCTCGGCGTCGTTCTGGTTCATGAACTGATCCGCCTCAATCGCGGGGCGCGTCGTGCGGAAGCCACGGTGCGCGGCGGTCTTGCCGCATGGCAACAGCGGATCGTGACCGCCTATATCGACGAGCATTTGTGCGAACAGGTCCCGCTCGCCACGCTGGCACGGCTCGCGCGGCTGAGCACCTACTACTTCTGCCGCGCGTTCAAGCAATCATTCGGCGTACCGCCGCACCGCTACCACACGAACCGGCGGATCGAAGAGGCGAAGGTTTTGCTGGCGAGCCGGAAGTGCTCGGTGACTGAAGTCGGGCTGACCCTCGGCTTTAGCGAGACGAGCGCCTTCAGCGCCGCGTTCCGCAAGACCACCGGGCAGACGCCGAGCAGTTACTGCCGCGGCCTGGGTTAAACTACTGACACATCGATAGGCATGGCCGCTTTGCCGTTGCGCCCCCTTGCCATCGCCCGGGGATTTGTCGAAGTTTGACCCAGCCCACCGTTCCGATTTCCCCGGCAGGATCAAACGACATGTATGGCAAGCGACCGACGATGACCTCAATGCACGGCATGGTCGCGGCCGCGCATCCGCTG
>JBBWZU010000030.1:0-8151 GCA_039649225.1 Hyphomicrobiales bacterium
GCTCCGGGAAACACGATGTGGCGCGCAAGGTGCCGCTCGGTCGCGCCGGCCACTTTCGCCATTTGCATGAGCCTCACGTCGAGTGCGCGAACGCCGCTCTGCGCGCTGAAGTAGACGATGAAGAACACCGTGATCGCCACCAGCGCGATCTTGGACGCGATACCGACGCCGAACCAGAGAATGAACAGCGGCGCGAGCGCGAGCTTGGGTGCGCCGTAGCCGCCGACCATGAACGGATCGAGGATCGCGGAGAGCATCGGAAAGCGGCGCAGACAGAATGGCAGCGCGATCGCCGGCAAGGCGCCAATGAGGAATCCGAGAGCGGCCTCGCTCAGCGTGTAGGACGCGTGCCGCAGGAGATCGCCGCCGGCGACGCCTGCCGCAAAGCGCGTCAGGACGCCCCAAGGTGACCCGATCCAATAATTGCCGAAAGTCGTGCTGAGCATCTGCCAGATCGCCAGCAATGCAAGCAGGACCAGGAACTGATCGCCACGCGCCCGCAGCGCACCGGTCAGCCGTCGCGACCAGATGGCGGTGTTGGCTTCTTCGCTGGGCGTGCTCATGTCCATGTGAACGCGCGGAACCTCCCGTGGTTGTTGGCCAGCACGCTTGCTGTTAGTGATTTGACCAAATGATAAAGTGAGGAGACGCCATGTTCAAATGCCGCAATCGGCTTGCGCTGGCATTCGGCATTGTGGTTGGGCTCGGTCCCACGCCAAGTAAGGCTCAAGACAAAGCCCAGGATATCGACGTCGTGCTGGCGCTGCCGGCCGCGACTCTCACCTTCAGCGCGCCGTTCATTGCCGAGGATGCGGGCTTCTTCAAGCGGGAAGGCTTGCGCGTCAGCGTTCGCAACATCGTCGGCGTCGGATCGGTCAACGCGGTGATCGCCGGCAGTGCGGACTTTACCATGGGTACGGGTCCGGTGTTCCTGCGCGCCGCGGCGCAAGGCCAAAGGATGTTGGCGATCGTCAATCTGGTCGATCGGCCGCTGGTCGAACTGGTGCTGCGCAAGGATGTGGCGGACGCCGCCGGGATCACCGGCACGATGCCGCTCGCCGACCGCGCCAAGGCGATGAAAGGCCGGACCATCGCCATCCAGGGCGTCGGCAGCATCGTGCATGCCTGGCAGCGGCTGGTCGCAAGCCGCGGCGGGCTCGATCTGGAAAAGGACGTGCGCATCGCGCCGATGGATCCGCCCGCGATGCTGCCGGCGCTCGAGAACAAGGCGATCGACGGCTATGCCACCTCGATGCCGTTCACCACGCAGGCGATCGTGAAGGGCAGCGCCGTCATGCTGGCGACGGCGACGAGCGATGCGGCCGATCTCGCGCCGTTCGCCTACGGGTTGGTCTATGGGCGGCCTGAAACCTGCCGCGACAAACGCGAGAAATGCGCCCGCATGGCGCGCGCGATGAGCGGCGCCGCCCGTTTCATCCGCGAAAAACCGGCCGAAGCGCTCGAGATCTTGCGCAAGCGCTTCGACAGGCTCGATCCGCAAGTGCTGAACGCAGCCTGGCAGGTGGTTTCAAACGCGCATGCGCAGGATACGCGGGTGACGGTCGCGGGACTGGAAAACTCGCAGCGCGTCAGCATCGAGGCCGGGCTGCTCGACCCAAAGGACGCGCTCAAGAGCTTCGATGGCCTGTTTACCGACGAATTTTTGCGCTGACTTCGTTGCTGCCCGGGGTTTGCCTGTCAGGTCACGGCTCGTTAACTGCCGGCCCCGCATGCTGCCGCAGCATGATTCGTGGGGTGACGCGTGAGCGCCGAAATATTGACGTTGAGCGACTATCGTATCGACTGTGTTGAGCCGGGGGATCTCGATCTGGCGACAGCGGTGGATGTTGCGATTCGGGATTTACAAGAGATTCTGTCCTGCTGGGGATCCGATGTCGCGCGGCAGCGCGCCGTCGAGTGCGAACGCACGTTGCGCAGTGCGTTTCTTGCCGGGTGTCGGTCGCCGCTCTGAATTGTGACGCAATTGCGCGATGCTGCATTTCATCGACCGTCCTGCGCTGTTTTGGGCGCGGCGGCGGCCATGGCGTGCTTCTTGCTGAGCATGCAATAATCCGAGAGCATTTTCCGGCGAAGCGCCCTTCGTTGATCCCGATGGTGACCTGCATGTGGTCGAGCGGAGCTGCCTATATCGACGGCCGCTTTATGCCTATCGCCGAGGCAGCGATTCCCATCACCGACTGGGGCTATCGGCGCTCCGACGTCACCTATGACGTCGTCTCGGTGTGGGGCGGCGCGTTCTTTCGCCTTGACGACCATATCGGCCGGTTCCGGCGCTCGATGCGCGCCTTGCGGCTCGATCCACCAGAAAGCGATGATGACATCCGCCGCATTCTTGCCGAATGCGTGCGCCGGTCGGGGTTGCGCGAAGCCTATGTGGCGATGGATTGCCTGCGCGGAACCCCCAAGCCCGGCGCCGAGCGGCATCCGGCCAATTGCCGCAACTATCTTGCGGCCTTTGCGACTCCCTTCGTCTGGGTGGTGTCGCCCGACGTGCAGGCGCGCGGTGCCCATTTGATCATCGCGACCGCGCCGCGCATTGCCGATGACTCGGTCGACCCCAAGGTCAAGAATTTCCATTGGGGCGACCTCACTCGCGGACTGTTCGAGGCGCGCGACCGCAACGCCGACAACTGCGTCCTGCTCGATCGCGACGGCTGCGTCACCGAAGGGCCGGGGTTCAACGTATTCGCCGTGACAGATGGCGCGGTCGTGACGTCCGATCGCGGCGTGCTTGAAGGCATCACGCGCCTGTCCGTCCAGGAGCTCTGCGCCGAGCTCGGCATTCCGTTCGAAATCCGCACCCTGCCGGCCGCGGAATTGCGCGAAGCAGACGAGGTCTTCCTTGCCACCACCGCCGGCGGCATCATGCCGGCCTCGCGCCTCGACGGACGCATTCTCGGCAATGATCGGCCGGGGCCGGTGTCCTTGAGGCTGCGCGACACCTTCTGGGCCAAGCGCGCTGCCGGATGGCACGCAACGCCGATCGACTACGATGCATGACCACTAGCCAAGAGGAGAATGTGATGCGTTATCTCGTTCGAAGACTGCTGGCCGCCGGCGCCATCGTGGCCGGCATCGTGGGATCGTCGGGCACGGCACTGGCGCAGAGCCAAACGCAAAGCCCGACGCTCGAGGCCGTGAAGAAACGCGGCCAGTTGATCTGCGGCGTCGATACCGGCATTCCGGGCTTTGCATTCCAGGACGCCGCCGGCAAGTGGCAGGGGCTCGACATCGCCTATTGCCGGGCGATCGCGGCGGCTGTGCTCGGCGATGCCGAAAAGGTCAAATACGTCGGCACCACCACCAAGGTCCGCTTCTCGGTGCTGCAGTCCGGCGAGATCGACGTGCTGATCCGCGATTCCACGCTGACGCTGACCCGCAACACCCAGCTCGGCCTCAGCGCCGTGACGGTCAACTTCTTCACCGGCCAAGCCTTCATGGTGAAGAAAGCGCTCAACGTCGCGCACGCCAAGGAGCTCAACGGCGCGACCATCTGCGTGCTGACCGGCACGACGCTCGAGCTGAACATCGCGGACTACGGCCGCGCCAATAACATCAAGATCAACACGCTGCTGTTCGAAAAGCCCGAGGAGGCGTTCGCGGCCGCCGAAGCCGGGCGCTGCGACGGCTATACGGATGACGGCGGCAGCGTCGCGGCCGCGCGCTCGGCGATGAAAAAACCCGACGACTGGGTGATCCTGCCCGAGCTGATCTCGCGCGAGTTTCTCGGCTCACTGGTGCGGCAGGGCGACGAACGCTGGTCCATTCTGGTGAAATGGGTCCACTTCGCCATGCTGGAGGGCGAGGTGCTCGGTCTCACCAAGGCCAATGTCGACGAGATCAAGGCCAAGACAACCGATCCGGAAACGCGCGCGTTTCTCGGCCTCGAAGGCGAATTCGGAAGCTACATGGGCATCCCCAACGACTGGGGCTACCAGATCATCAAGGCGGTCGGCAATTACGGCGAGAACTACGACGCCTACTTTGGCCCCAAAGCGCTCGGGCTGCCGCGCGGCTGGAACGAGCTCTACAAGAACGGGGGGCTGCAATATCCGTTGCCCTGGCGATGATATCTAAATGATCGTCCGCCCGTCGCGTCGCGCCGAGATCGGCCAGTGGGTCTTCCTGCTGGCCGTCTTGGCGCTCGGCGCGCTGCTGGCGTCGATGCTCGCCGACAATCTCGCGCGCCGGAATTTAAGCTTCGGGTTCGGATTTCTCGGCGCGAAGGCCGGCTTCGACATTCCGTTCCACCTCATTTCCTGGTCAACTTATGACACCTACGCTCGCGCGCTGCTGGTCAGCCTGCTGAATACGCTGCTGGTGGCCGCCATGAGCGTCACCGCGGCGACGCTGCTCGGCCTGCTGGTCGGCATCATGCGGCTGTCGGTGAACTGGCTCCTTCGCAACATCGCGCTCGTCTTCGTGGAGTTCGTGCGCAACACGCCGCAATTGGTCCAGATCATCTTCTGGTATGTCGCCATCCTGCAGAGCCTGCCGCCGCCGCGCCAGAGCATCGTGCTGCCCGGCGGTCTCCTGCTCAACGTCCGCGGGCTTGGTCTGCCCGACCTCGTGCTGCGTGAGAGCGGTCTGTTTGGGGCAACCGGCGCGCTCGCCGCATGGCTCGCGGCCGCCGTGCTGCTGGCGACGCCATTCGTCTGGCGCCTGCGCATTCGGGCGTGGCGGGTCGGAACGTTTCGTGTCGGACCGTGGGCCCTCGTGCTGCCGGTGCTCGCGGCCTGCCTGCTCGCCGCCGGCGTCGAGCGCATCGAATATCCGCGGCTCACCGGCTTCAACGTCACCGGCGGCACGCAGATCCCGCCCGAGCTCGTCGCCCTCTGGGCTGGGCTCACGGTCTACGCCACCGCCTTCATTGCCGAGATCGTGCGCGGCTCGATCGAGGCGGTGCCCGCGGGCCAGCACGAAGCCGCGCGTGCACTCGGCCTGCATCAAGGGCAGCGCACGTTCCTTGTCGTGCTGCCGCAGGCCGTGCGTATCATGGTCCCGCAACTCAACAGCCAGTACCTCAACATCATCAAGAGCACGACGCTCGGCGCCGCCGTCGCCTATCCGGAAATCTTCCAGATCTTTGCCGGCACGGTGATGAACCAGTCCGGCAAGGAGGTCGAGATCATCATCATCGTGATGGCGGTGTTCCTCTCCATCAACCTCGTCTTCTCGGCCTATATGAACTGGTACAACGCGCGCGTCGCTTTGGTGCAGCGATGACGGCCGAGGCGGCGGCGCAAAACGGCCGTGTCGGCGGTCCGGTCGGCGGCGCGAGCCCCCTTGCGGCGGCGCGCGTCATCGCACGGGTGCGAACCTGGCTCGGGCGCAATTTGTTCAGTTCGCCGGTCAATACGCTGCTGACCGTCCTCGTCGTCGCCTTCCTCTGGCTGACTTTGCCGCCGATCTTCGAGTGGATGATCTTCGGCGCGACGCTCTCGGGCGCCAGCAAGGCCGCCTGCACCGGCGACGGCGCCTGCTGGACCTTCATCCGGTTGCGCTTGCCGCTGTTCCTGTGGGGCCACTATCCGATCGAGGAGTTGTGGCGCGTCGGCCTGGCGCTCTTGGCTCTGGTCGGCTTCGGCGCCCCGGTGCTGCGCGAGCACACGCGGCACCGCGGCCGCTACGTGCTGGCGCTGCTCACGGTGTTTCCGGTGCTCGCTGGCGTGCTGCTGGTTGGAGGCGTTCCGGGTCTGCCCTATGTGGACACGAGCCAGTGGGGCGGCCTGATGCTCGACGTCATCGTCTCGTTCGTGACGGTGGCGGGCGCGCTGCCGCTCGGCATTCTTTTGGCCTTGGGCCGCCGCTCGCAATTGCGCGTCATCAAGACTCTGTCGATCGGCTTCATCGAGCTGTGGCGCGGCGTGCCGCTGCTCACGGTGCTGTTCATGTCGGCGGTCATGGTGCCGCTGTTTCTGCCCCATGGCGTGAGCGTCGACCGCCTGATCCGCGCGATGGTGGCCTTCACGCTGTTCAACGCCGCCTATATGGCCGAGACCGTGCGCGGCGGGCTGCAGGGCGTCCCGGAGGGACAGGAGGAGGCCGCCTATTCGCTCGGCCTTTCCTGGTGGCAGGTCCAGACCTTCGTCACGCTCCCGCAGGCGCTGCGCCATGTCGTTCCGGGAATCGTCAACAACGTCGTCGACCTGTTCAAGGACACCTCGCTCGTCACCATCATCGGCCTCGTCGATCTGCTCGGCGCCACCAACCAGGCGCTCAAGGACCCGGCCTGGCTCGGCCTGGCCAAGGAGGGCTACGTGTTCACGGCGGTTCTGTTCTTCGCCTGCTGCTTTGCGATGTCGAGTTACGGGCGCAGCGTCGAGCGCCGGCTCAACCGGCATCGCCAGAAGGCGTCCGCGCAATAGCGGCCGGTGTCACGGACGCATGTTCTTGTCGGCGAATCGGCGTCCACTTCGCCGGAACATGCGTTAGTTGTCGCCATGCTCAGGAAGCGACCCGTCGCTTGTGCTCGGCCAGGGCGCGAGCCAACCGCTCGCTCGGCTTGGGCGGATTGACCAGCGCGTTGAAGAACACAGCGTGGTCGCGGTCGGACAGCACCAGAGTCTCGTGCTCGGCGATCGTCCGGCGCGCCGTATCGGTCAGCGCGGTCACGCAGAAGTCGCTGACCTTGCGTCGCGACAAATGGGCGGCCCGTACGATCAGATCCTTTGTCTCTTCGTTGAGCCGGAATCCGAGACGTTCGACGCGACCCGGTCTCTGCCGTTCGGTCTTGGCCTGCTTGCGCGGCATCGGGGTTGCTCCTCATAGGACATCTGCTGCGCCAACAATGCACGTCGGATAGACTAACAAATCAAGAATGACGGCGAGTGCATTGTCATCAGGCCGCCTGTCCATCACTCGGCAGCAGCGACCGTTGGGTTGTTGGGATGCTCCATCCAGGTGCGATGTCCACCGACGCTTGATCCCGTGCGCGGATCGATGCCTTCGGTCAACGGAATCAGCGTGATGCAGTTTTCGACCGGGCATACGACGGTGCAGAGATTGCAGCCGACGCATTCGGCGTCGATCACCTCGAAATGGCGCTTGCCGTCCTTCTTGGCGCTGATCGCTTGGTGCGAGGTGTCTTCGCACGCGATGTGGCAGCGCCCGCATTTGATGCAAAGATCCTGGTCGATCCTGGCCTTGGCCACCTAGTCGAGGTTGAGATGCTGCCATTCGGTGAAACGGGGCACTGCGCGGCCGACGAAATCCTTAACCGCCGCATGGCCCTTCTGGTCCATCCAGGCCTCCAGCCCGCTCTTTAATTCGTCGATGATCTTGAAGCCGTAGACCATGGCGGCGGTGCAGACCTGAACCGTTCCGCAGCCGAGCGCCATATATTCGGCTGCATCGCGCCAGGCGGTGATACCGCCGATCCCGGAGAGCGGCAGATTTCGCGTTGCCGGGTCGCGCGCAATCTGGCCCACCATATTGAGCCCGATCGGCTTCACGGACGGGCCGCAATAGCCGCCATGGGTGCCGTAGCCGTCGACCGGCGGGCAGGGCGTCATCGTGTCGAGATCGACGCCCATCACCGAGGAGACGGTGTTGATCAGCGAGACCGCGTCGGCCCCGCCTTTGAGCGCCGCGCGGGCCGGATGACGGATGTCGGCGATATTCGGCGTCAGCTTGACGAAGACCGGCATGCGCGTATGCGCCTTGCACCAGCGCGTCACCATTTCGATGTATTCGGGCACCTGTCCGACCGCCGCGCCCATGCCGCGTTCCGACATGCCGTGCGGGCAGCCGAAATTGAGCTCGACGCCGTCGCAGCCGGTTGCCTCGACGCGCGGCAGGATCGCCTGCCAGGCTTCCTCGACGCAGGGCACCATCAACGAGACGAGCAGCGCGCGGTCCGGCCAGGCGCGCTTGACCTGGGTGATCTCGCGCAGATTGGTCTCCAGCGGGCGATCTGTGATCAGCTCGATATTGGTGAACCCGAGAACGCGCCGATCCGGCCCGTGCCAGGCGTCGTAGCGCGGACCCGACACATTGACGATCGGCGGGCCGTCCTCGCCCAAGGTCTTCCAGACCACGCCACCCCAGCCGGCGCGGAACGCGCGTTCGACATTGTAGGCCTTGTCGGTCGGCGGCGCGGAAGCGAGCCAGAACGGATTTGGCGCCTTG
>JBBWZU010000650.1:0-3544 GCA_039649225.1 Hyphomicrobiales bacterium
AGCGCCAAATACGGCGAGCGCTTCAAGCCGAACAAGCAACTGGTCGAGATGGCGGCCAAGGGCGAGAGCTTTTATTCGCGCTTCGCCCCGAAGCGGCAGAAGGCTGCGGCGTAGCGGAGTGCGCGGCTCCACGATGGTCAGCGGACGATAAAATCCCGGATCATCGCGATTGCGGGCTCCTCCGCGTCGGGCACAACACCGTGCCCGCAATCCGCGAACCGTTCGAAACGGACCAGATGGGCCGGCAGCGCCGCCGCGATATCCGCCTGGGCCTGGATCGGTATCATCGGATCGTCTTCACCGCCGATCACCAGTGTTGGGCATGTGATGCGCGCAAGGTCGGCCATCATGTCGAATGAATGCCCTTCGCCGCCGTCAGGCCGCGTGAACCACCGCAGCACGTCCTGCCTGATGATCGCGCGGCCCAACGTGCTGTCGCGCGGCTTGCGCGTGTAAAGCGGCATCGCGAGCCTGCGCCAATCGGCGACCGCGGCCTCGTCCGGCTGGCCTTTGTTGACGAGGAAGCGGCGGTGAGCGAGCGCGCCGACCTCCGATCCGCCGAGGCGCCCGAACAGTTCGACGCGCTTCTCAAGATACGAACCGCCGATCGCCTCGGTGCTGACCAGAACGAGCTTTGAGGGATGCGCCGGATGCCGGGTGGCATACGCCATCGCGACCATGCCGCCGAACGAAACGCCAAGCACGATCGGATGGGCGATGCCGAGCGCGTCGCAGAACGTCCGTACGTCGTCGCCCCATTGTGCGAGTGTCCAGGTCTCTTTCGGGCCGGCATCGCTGCGGCCGTTGCCGCGATGGTCCAGATAGATGACCTGCGCGACGTCGGCCAGGGCCGCGTAGGCGGGCTTGTAGAGCGTGTGGTCGAATCCCGGCCCTCCGTGCAGGAGCAGCAAAGTCGGCTTTTCGCGCATCGCCGCGCCGTCCGGAACGAGCTTGGCGCCCTCGACATCGAAGAACAGGCGCACGCCATTGACCAGAACATGCATGATCGATTCTCCGCCGTGCCCGATACCGATATCCCCAATGGTACGTCGCTTTGACCGGGCGGCGAAAGGCGCGTACTCCGATTCTTAACGTTTCGCATCATATCGCGGCATGCTCTCTGGCGAACGCAAGGAATCAAAAGGAGCACGAGAAGACCTATGATTCCCGTGCGGTTCAGGAATTTCAAATTCACCGCACCAGGAGGGCGCTTGCGGAACAATTCTGCGTCCTTCAGCTTGCCTTTGCATGAGCCGGGCCTTTGTCAAAGAATCCGACGGCGCGGAAGCTCTCGAGCTTCCCGACCGTCCGATCTCAGGCCATCCCAATCTGGTGACGGCCACGGGGCTCGCGCAGATGGATGAAGCGCTTGCGCGCCTGCATGAGGCGCACGCCCTCGCGCAGACCGCGGGCGACCGTTCGGCGCTCGCCAGTCTTGGGCGCGATCTGCGCTACTGGGGCGCGCGTCGCTCGAGCGCGCAACTCGTCCCGCCACCTGCGAGTAACGACAAAGTACAATTCGGCTCGACTGTGACGATTTTGCGCGATGACGGACGGCGGCAGACCTGGCGCATCGTCGGCGAGGATGAGGCCGAACCTGCCAAAGGCACGCTCTCCTATGTATCGCCGGTCGCGCAGGCGCTGATGAGCAAGCAGATCGGCGACGTGATCGTGGCGGGGGGCGGGGAAGCCGAAATTGTGGAGGTTAGCTCGTAGCCTGCAAGGAGCGACTTAGCTCAGGACCCGGCTATTTCGCGGGGTGAGGGGGCCTCAATGTCACGGGCGCCGGCCGCGGGAATTGTCCGCCATTTGCTTTTCACGAAGCAGTGACTAGATCCCGGAAGGTCTAGCGACCGAAGCCTGCCCGTGCCCCCGCCCGATTGCCCTTCCGCCCGGCCCATGTTTATGGTCGCGCCTCGTTCCGCCGGAATTCCCAAATGGCTCGTGATGTCGTTGACCTGCAGCCCATCGAATCGCGCGACGAGCTCGTTGCCTGGTTGGAGAAGGGCAACAAGCCGAAATCGCAGTTCCGCGTCGGCACCGAGCACGAGAAGTTCGCTTTCACGACCGGCCGGCGCAATCCGGTGCCGTATGACGGCCAGCGGTCGATCCGCGCGCTGCTGGTCGGCATGCAGCATCTGCTCGGCTGGGAGCCGATCATGGACGGGCCGAACATCATCGGCCTTGCGGATGTGACCGGCGGCGGCGCGATCTCGCTCGAGCCGGGCGGCCAATTCGAGCTCTCCGGCGCGCCGGTCGAAACGATCCATCAGACGTCGAGCGAACTGATGGCGCACCTTGCTCAACTAAGAGAGATCGCGCGCCCGCTCGGCATCGGATTCCTCGGCCTCGGCATGAGCCCGAAATGGACGCTGGCCGAGACGCCGGTGATGCCGAAGAGCCGCTACAAGATCATGACCAGCTACATGCCGAAGGTCGGTACCCACGGCCTCGACATGATGTACCGCACTTGTACGGTGCAGACGAACCTCGACTTTTCCTCCGAAGCCGACATGGTGAAAAAGCTGCGCGTGTCGCTCGCGCTGCAGCCGATTTCGACCGCACTGTTCGCGAACTCGCCCTTCACCGAAGGCAAGCCGAACGGTTTTCTCTCGTTCCGCTCGGAGATCTGGCGCGACACCGACAATCAGCGCGCCGGCATGCTGCCGTTCGCCTTCGAGCCCGGCATGGGGTTCGAGCGCTATGTCGATTACGCGCTCGATGTGCCGATGTATTTCATCAAGCGCGACGACGACTATATCGACGTGTCGGGGCTCTCATTCCGCGATCTGCTTGCCGGCAGGCTGCCGGGTCACCACAACTTGCGCGCCGCCAAGTCGGATTGGGTCAATCACGTCGCGACGATTTTCCCCGAGGTGCGCTTGAAGCGTTTCCTCGAAATGCGCGGTGCTGACGCCGGGCCGTGGCGGCGCCTGCCGGCGCATCCGGCATTCTGGGTCGGCATCCTTTACGATGATGCTTCGCTCGATGCCGCGTGGGATCTGGTGAAGGACTGGACCGCTGAGGAGCGGCAGAAGCTGCGCGATAACGTGCCGCGGCTGGGTTTCAAGGCAGCGATTCGCGGCCGCACGGTGCTCGAATTGGCAAGGCAAACACTCGATCTGGCCGACGCAGGACTAAAGCGGCGCAAGCGCCTCGACAGCGAAGGCCGCGACGAGGCGCGCTATCTTGGCGCCTTGCGCGAATTCGTGGTGCGCGGCATCACGCCGGCCGAAGAGCTGCTGGCGAAGTACAACGGGCCTTGGGAGAAGTCGGTCGAGCCGGTGTTCAGCGAGTATGCGTATTAGGCGCCGGGCAGGCCGCACGCTCGCCCCGCTCTGCCGGGAGAAGGAAAGAGCGCGCGGGGAGAGGTGAAGAAAGCAAATGGCGAAGGGCACACCCGCCACCGTCGCACTCACCAAAGCCGGCGTTGCGTTCACGCTGCATGAATACGACTACGATCCGAACGCCGCGCGCATCGGCATGCAGGCGGCCGCGGCGCTTGGCGTCGATCCGGCGCGCTTGCTGAAAACCCTGATGGCGA
>JBBWZU010000656.1:0-3612 GCA_039649225.1 Hyphomicrobiales bacterium
CGCTCGCGGTTTATTTCGAGGGCGGCTCCACCGACGAAAGCATCGAAGGCCAGGAGCACATCGCGCGCGTGGTCACGGCGCGCGCCAGCGACCGCGTCAACAAATGGGGCGGCGGCGACATTTGCAATGTCGTCTTCTACAAGCGCGGCGGCGTCTGCCAGTTTTCATTCGCCTGCCTGCCGACCGCACGCCGCACGCCACGGGGCGGCGCGCGCTGGACGCAGGCTTTGGCGATCGCCAGGCGCGAACTGGAGAACGCGAGCGAGCTGCGCGAGCAGGCGATCCGCTACTACATGAATCCGGAATTCACCTCCGATCGCAATGAATGCCGCTTCCGCAAGGAATTCGTCCCCGTGGTGAAAGCTGGCCGGCACGAGTTCTTTCGCGAGCCGACGCAGGAGGAGCGCGCCGCGCTGCTGACCAGCCCGCACTCTGCCTGCGTGCGCTATGCGGCCGCGCTGGAAGCCGCAAAGCAGCGCGCCAAGGCGCTCGCCGCCAAGCGGCAGGCCGCGCTCGCCAGGAAGCGGGGCAAGAAGACAAAGGTGGCGCGCTCGGCGGTGCGGCAGCATGTTGCGGCCCTCGCCCGCCGGGCGGCGCGCAAATAACACGAGGGCGATTACGGCGCGAGGTTCACGGAGACTTTCGTGACGGCGCTCTCGCTGCGCGCAATGTCCTGCGACCCCTCGATGCCGCGCGTCAGCGCCGTGTAGGCGAGCGCCCAGCCCATGATGGCGACGGCCGCCAGCCCCACGTGAAGACTGCGCTCCAAAGTCCACGGCTCGGCGTTCGCGGGCCGAGGCTCCATGCCGAATATCCTGGTGCCCATCTTCTCCCTCCTTCAGGGAGCCGTACGGCCGCCGCGGCTGCGGCGCTTCAGGACGATCAGACTCTTGTCCGCCATACGGACGCCGTAAGCTTGAAGGGGAAACTTAAAACCGGGCTGAATCAGATCGTTCGACTTGTCTCTTTGGAAGCCCACCTGGGGCGACGGCAGTTGCCCTTGCGTAGGAAATTACGGTCGGTTTGTGGTATTTCCACACCCTGTGGACGGCGGCGGGGGCAGAGCGGGAACGAAGCACAATCAAACGCCGACCTGACATAAGGGGAACTCGGCCGGCCGTACACTCCGTTACCGCGGTCAGCCTTATTTCGACCACGCATTGGCCGGTTTCGGCCATGCATTGGCCGGCACTGTGCCGCGTCGGCTCCCGTGTGCATTCAGCGCAATGGAAGCTTAACCCCCTGCTGCGACAATTGGGCGTGAATTGTCATAACGGGAAGTGATCATGCGATCCAACGATCCGCGGCCGAGCAGCATGGAAGAGCGCCGGGCCGCGCGTGTCAGTCCGAGCGGCCTCGTCTCGAAGACCGCGAAAATCTTTGCCGAGCAGAAGGGCTCTCCGGTGATCGATTGCTATGTGATCGATCTTTCGCCCGGTGGCGCCTGTCTGGAGCTGGCGCGCGATGCCGAAATCCCGCAGCGGTTCGTGCTGCTGCACGGCGGCGTGAAGAAGAAGGGCCGGCTGGCCTGGCGCAAGGGCTATCGCTTCGCGATGGTATTTTAGCGCGTTTCACTTTTTCCTTCTGCGGCCCACGTTTCCGACGTCGCGCCGTCCGGGCACAGGCGTCGTGCCGCACGCGAAGGAAGTTTCCGTAACGGCAAGGAATTGCGGTGCGTTCGTGGTGTTTCCACACCCCTGTGGACGGCCGCGGGGGCAGACGGGGAACGAACGGCAATCAAACGCCGACCTGACTTAAAGGAATATCCGCCCCGCCGGACGCTGCGCCGCAGCAGCCAGCCTTATTTCGGCCACTCATTCGCGGCGCGCCGACAGGCGCGAGCGGCCGCAATTGGCCCGATACCACGCCACCAGCTGCACCTTGATGGCCTTCTGCTCCTCGGTCAGCGTGACGCCGCGGTATTCCTTGTCGAGGGCGATCAGCTGAGCGCAGCGCTCATCCGCGAAGGCGTTGGTCGAGACGATCGAAAACAGGATCCCCGCGCAGAGCGCGGGGGCAAAACGGCGCACGGACACAGCCAGGGCCATGGTCAAATCCCATCCATCAGGTTGCCGGGAGACAGGCGCGAAGCGAATCACGCCTGCACTTAAGGTTATGTCGCTTCGCTTCATGCGCGCGAGTGCACACCCGCAACACCGCGCAATGAAACGACGCGATTCACATTCCGCCCTTTGAATTAGTCCGGTCGCTGCGGCCGCCGGTTCACCGTGACGGAACTGCTCAGGGCGGACAGCGGGTAAAGTTCCTCACGCCCGCGATATCGCGCATCACAAGCTTATCGCCGTCGACGCGCAGCTCGAACCGGTTCGGGATGCGCTGGTTGGCATCTTCGCCTTCATCGCGGCACAAAGTGTCGAGCCGCCACGCCGCGCCGCTGCGCCGCACCGCTTGCACGCGGCAGAAGGAGGCGAACTGCTCGACCGACTGGCGCGTGATCGTGATCGGGATTTCATCGCCATTGCGGCGCGTGTTGGCGCACCAGGCAGGGTCTTGGGTCCAGCGTCCCTCATAGGGTTCGGCCGCGATGGCGCTGACGGGCGCCGCGAGCAGGGCGGCGAGGGCGATGAGGCGGCACGCATGGGTCATGGATGGCCTGCCGGCGCGAGAGCGGGACGTTTCGTCCCACATTACGACGTTATGCGGTCCGGGCTACGCTTGGCGAATGCACGCAACATGCGTCATTCAGGAGTGCGGCGATTGTTCCAACCGGAACAACTATCAACTGAATGCCGCGACCGCGATCATGCCGATGACGATCAAGACGAGCCCGCCCACAAGCATCGGCACCAGGCTGCTTCCCGAGAAAGGGTCCGCTGCGGTCAAAGCGATGTCGTTTTCGCCGCGGTTCTTGTTGATCATGGAGTCTTCCTTTCAATTCGCCGCCTGTAGTCTTTCGCCACTTCCGAGCAGGATGCCCTGTGCGTTCGCAATACCAAGTTCAATGCTCTCCGCAATCCGCCGTGCCCGCTCGATGAAATGCATCGCTGCGGCGTGCGGGCAGAGTTCGCGCGCGGTCTCCTCGAACAGCGCGAGCCAGCGGTCGAAATGAGCGGCCTCGACCGGCAGCGGGAGATGCCGGGCCATCGGGCTGCCGTGATAGCGCCCCGACATCAGCGTGACCGACGACCAGAACGCGCACATCCGCTGCAGATGCGGCTCCCAATCGCGGATCCGTGCCGTGAATACCGGGGCCAGCAAGGCATCTTCGTGGACCTTCGCGTAGAAGCCGCGCACCAGGCATTCGATCATGGTGTCGTCGATGCCCGTCCGCGCGACGATCTCCGCCGTAATCCGCGCACGCCGTTCCACCGTCTCCAAACCAACCTCCAATAAAATAGGTATTTCAAATACCAATTTAGGCGGATATGCTGGGCGATGCAAGACGTTTCCCGGAGGCCGATATGCGCCTGACGTTCTTTACGGATTTTGGCCTGCGTGCCCTGATGCGGCTGGCCAGCGAGCCAGACCGTTCGTTCTCGACCAACGAGATCGCGACAGAGTTCGGTATTTCCCGCAACCATCTCACCAAGGTCGTGCGCGATCTCTCCGAGGCGGGATTCGTCACCACGCAGCGCGGTGTCGGCGGCGGCT
>JBBWZU010000695.1:0-6308 GCA_039649225.1 Hyphomicrobiales bacterium
TTATTTGTTCTCCCGTGCCACCTGCGTGGCGATCTCGGCAACCTTCTGCGCCGCGAACGAGTCCGGCGACGACGGCCAGGCCACCACGAAGTTGAGGCTCGGCAGCTTCGCGCTGGTCTTGATCTGGCGTAGTTTGCCCGGCGCTGCGACATTGTCGAGGATCGCCGGAGGAATGACCGCTATGCCGATGCCGTCGAGCGCCATGCGCACCACGGTCGCGAGCGACGCGCTCGCGTGGATCGTCACCTGCAATCCTGCGCGCGCGAACATCTCGCGCACCACGATATAGGGGTGCGTGTTGCGTGAGAATGTGACGATCGGCCATTGCGCAATCGTCTCCAAGGTGACCGCCTTGTTCGGCAACTTCACCTTGCTGCCCGCAACGAATGCGAGCGGGAAAGAGCACAGCGGCCGGCTGTGGATATTGGGGTCGCTGATCGGCCCGAGCAGCATCGCGAGATCGAGGTCGCGTGCGTTCAGCCGCGCGCGCAGATTGGGAGTGATGTCGACTTCGATCTCCAGTTCGAGGTTTGGGTAGGCCGTGTTCATGCGCTCGATCAGTTTTGGCAGCCAAGTGTGGACGATCGTCTCGGAGCAGCCGAGCCGCACGATGCCGCGCATGATCGAACGGTCGCCGACCGCTTCGATCATCTCGGCGTGCAGCCGCATCAGCCGCTCCGCGTAGACAAGCAGGATCTGCCCCTTCGGGGTCGGCGCAACGATGCGCCGGTCGCGATCGAGCAGGCGAACGCCGAGCAGGTGCTCGAGCTGTGCGATGCGCATGGAGACCGCCGGCTGCGTGGTATTGAGCTTCTCGGCGGCGCCGCGGAAGCTGCGCAGGTTCGCGACCCAGAGAAAAGTCTCGATCGTCTTGAAATCGATCATGTGCGCCGGCCCCGGCCTCGACCCGATCCAGTCTGATAAGATGAGCTTATCAAAGTCCATCCGGAATGACGATTGGACAGGATCAGGCCGGAATGGTGCGCTGGCGGTTGCTGGAGGTGACGTGATGCGGTCAAGCAGTCTCGCAATGTCGAACGCGCTCGCGCCAAACGCTGGCCTCGCTGTCCGTCTGGCCGCACGATCGGGGGCGCTCGATACGCCGACCGCCGGTCTCGCCCCCGGCTATGTGCAAGGCAATCTCGCCATCCTGCCGCGCGACTATGCGGAGGATTTCCTGCGTTTCTGCCAGGCCAATCCGAAGCCGTGTCCGCTGCTCGGCGTCTCGGAGGCGGGAAGCCCTGTGATCCCGCTGCTCGGCGCGGATCTCGACATCCGCACCGACATTCCGCGCTATCGCGTCTGGCGCGACGGCGTGCTGGTTGACGAGCCGCGCGACCTGAAATCCGTCTGGCGCGATGATCTCATGAGCTTCGTCATCGGCTGCTCGTTCTCGTTCGAGGAGGCGCTCGCGCAGGCCGGCGTCCCGTTGCGCCACATCGAACTGGGCACCAACGTTCCAATGTATCGCACCAATGTGCAAACGCAGCGCGCCGGCCGCTTCCACGGTCCGCTGGTTGTCTCGATGCGCCCGATGAAGCCTGCGGATGCGATCCGCGCGGTGCAGATTACGAGCCGGTTGCCTGCCGTGCACGGCGCGCCGGTGCATCTCGGGTTTCCCGAAGCGATCGGGATCAAGGATCTGGCGAAGCCCGATTACGGCGATGCGGTTCCGGTCGCCGCCGACGAGCTCCCGGTGTTCTGGGCGTGCGGAGTGACGCCGCAAGCGACAATCGCGGCAGCGCGCCCGCCGTTCGCGATCACGCATGCGCCGGGATTCATGCTCGTGACCGACCTGAAGAACGCGCAGCTTGCGGTCTAAGCGGCACGCCACAATGCCGGCGTGGGGACGCCGAGAGGGGAAAGACAAATGTCAACGACGACAATCGGCGCTACCGACCATCATCCGACCGCCTGGTATTCGCAGATGCGGCCGCGGGAAAAGAGCACATTCTGGGCTTGCACCGGCGGTTGGATTCTCGACGCCATGGACGTGCAAATACTCAGCTTCGCAATTCCCGCCATCATCGCGGCGTTTGCGATCACCAACGCCGATGCGGGCCTGATCGGTACCGCGACGCTGCTCTCGTCGGCGTTTGGCGGCTGGTTTGCGGGTGCATTGTCCGATCGGTTCGGACGCGTGCGCACGCTGCAGATCACGATCGCGTGGTTCGCGTTCTTCACCTTTCTCTGCGGCTTCGCGCAGAACTACACGCAGCTTTTCATCTTCCGTGCGCTGATGGGTCTCGGCTTCGGCGGAGAGTGGGCCGCGGCGGCCGTGCTGATCGGCGAAGTGATCCGTCCCGAGCATCGCGGCAAGGCGGTCGGCGCAATGCAGAGCGGCTGGGCGATCGGCTGGGGCATTGCTGCGCTGCTCGCCACGTGGTTCTTCAGCGTGATGCCGGCCGACACTGCGTGGCGCGCACTGTTCTGGGTCGGCATCACGCCGGCGGTTCTGGTGTTCTTCGTGCGGCGCTTCGTCGATGAGCCGCCGGTGTTCGCGCAGACGCAGCAGAATCTTGCGGCGAGCGGCAAGACGGCGAATTTCCTCGAAATCTTCTCGCCATCCATGCTCAAGACGACGATCCTGACCTGCATGCTGACGACCGGCGCGCAAGGTGGTTACTACGCCATCACCACCTGGCTGCCGACATTTCTGCGCACCGAGCGCAAGCTCACGATCCTGAGCACCGGCGGCTATCTGGCGGTCATCATCGCCGGCTCGCTCATCGGCTATTGGATCAGCGCCTGGCTCAACGACCGGATCGGGCGGCGCGTGAACTTCATCCTGTTCGCTTGCTGCTCCATCGTCACGGTGATCGTCTACACGCAGATTCCGGTGGACAATACGATGATGCTGTTGCTCGGCTTCCCGCTTGGCTTCTTCGCATCCGGCATCTTCTCCGGCATGGGGCCGTTCCTGACCGAGTTGTTCCCGACGCGCATGCGCGGATCGGGGCAGGGGTTTGCCTATAATTTCGGCCGCGGGATCGCGGCGATGAACCCGCTGTTTGTCGGCATGCTCAGCGCCAAGCTGCCACTTGGGCAATCGATCGGCGTGTTCGCGCTGATCGCCTATGGGCTCTTGATCATCGCGGCATTGCTGCTGCCCGAGACCAAGGGCCGGGTGCTGACCGCGGATGCGGGCTGAGCGGCGAGGATATTCGCTCGCCGACTTCGGCCACGCGCTGAAACGGAATGACCTGTGCGTATCAGGATCGCGGTACATCCATAAATCGTCGGCGATTTGTTGACAAATTATCCATCAGGCATAGGCCTTGCTGGTGAAGCCGGTGCGCGGGGCCAGCGTGGACGAGCGCAATCTATCGGGGTTGGCTGGCACGATGCGTGCATTATCAGGGCACTATGACCAGGCGGCGCGATCCGCCGCGAGCCTTTAGGGCCGGCGAAGCGAGACGAGGGTAGGGGCTGATGATCCGGAAATGTCTTGACGGTCTCTATCTCTTCGCCGGCTACGCGGCGGGCGGATTTCTGGTCGTGATCTTCGCCATCATGATGGTGATGTCGGTTGGGCGGGAATTCGCGCTCAACATTCCGGCCGGCGACGATTTCGCCTCCTGGTGCATGGCCGCGATGGCCTTCCTCGGTCTCGCGCACACGTTCAAGCGCGGCGACATGATCCGGGTCGGGCTGCTTCTGGAAAAGCTGCACGGCCGCACGCGACAGATGGCCGAGGTCGTCGCGCTGGCCGTGTCGGCCGGGTTCATCCTCTACTTCACCCGCCACGCCGCGCTGATGACCTATGACTCGTGGCGCTTCAACGACATGGCGCAGGGCGTGGTTGCGGTGCCGATGTGGATCCCGCAGCTCGGATTTTCCGGTGGGCTCGTCATCCTGTCGATCGCGCTGATCGACGAACTGGTCAACGTCGCATCGGGCAACCGGCCGAGCTACCAGCGCGGCAGTCCGGATGAATCGCCCGAGGAATTCGTCGAGCGCGTCAGCCAGGGCGGAGCGGGCTGATGGCGAACCTCGGCATGGTTGAGCTGTCGCTCGTCCTTCTCGGATTCATGGTCCTTGTTCTGGCCAGCGGCGTATGGATCGCGGTGTCGCTCGGGCTGGTCGGCTTCGTCGCGATGGCGCTGACGACCGACGTCCCGCTCGGCACCGTGCTCGCCACCGCGACATGGAGCGCGAGCGCGTCATGGACGCTCGCCGCGCTGCCGCTCTTCATCTGGATGGGCGAGATTCTGTTCCGGACCAAGCTGTCCGAGGAGATGTTCCGCGGCCTGTCGCCGTGGGTGCAGTGGCTGCCGGGACGGTTGACGCATGTGAACGTCATCGGTTGCGGCATTTTCGCAGCCGTCTCGGGCTCGTCGGCCGCGACCTGCGCGACCATCGGCAAGATCTCGCTGCCTGAGCTGGACAAACGCGGCTACGACAAGGGCCTGAGCCTCGGTTCGCTCGCAGGCTCCGGCACGCTCGGGCTATTGATCCCGCCATCGATCCCGATGGTGGTCTATGCGGTGACGGCCAACGTCTCGGTGCTGCAGGTGTTCCTCGGCGGCTTCCTGCCGGGCGCGCTGGTGATGGCGCTGTACTCCGGTTACATCGTCATCTGGTCGCTGCTCAATCCCGACAAGGTACCGCCGCGCGATCCGCCAATGTCGTTCCGGCGCAAGATGCGCGAATCCGCAAAGCTCATTCCGTGCATGCTGCTGATCCTCGCGGTGTTCTTCTCGCTCGTGCTCGGCTTTGCGACCGCGACCGAGTGCGCGGCCTGGGGCGTCACCGGCGCGCTGCTGCTCGCCTGGTGGAGCGGTACGCTCAACCGCGCGACGTTCTTTGAAAGCGTGATGAGCGCGACGCGGCTCACCTGCATGATCATGCTGATCCTGGCGGGTGCTGCCTACACCACCGCGGCGATGGCCTACACAGGCATCCCCGCCGCGCTGGCGGTGTGGGTGCAGGGGCAGAATCTCACGCCCGGCATGCTCGCGCTGTATTTGAGCATCATGTACATCATCCTCGGCTGCCTGATCGACGGCATCTCGATGATCGTGCTCACCGCCGTCATCGTGCTGCCGATGGTGAAGACCGCGGGCCTCGATCTCGTATGGTTCGGCGTCTATCTGGTGATCCACGTCGAGATGGCGCAGATCACGCCGCCGGTCGGCTTCAATCTGTTCGTGCTGCAGAACATGAGCGGCCGCGACACTTTTACCGTTGCGCGCGCCGCGTTCCCGTTCTTTCTCCTGCTCGTGGTCGCGGTGTTCATCATCACCGAATACCCGCAGATCGTGCTGTTTCTGCCCAAGCTCGCTTTCCCGGATTCTTGAAGCTAGATTTGCCGCAATCGACCAGAGGAGCAACCAATGAAATCCCGTTTGCTGTCAGCAGGTCTGGTATTCGGCGCCGTGCTCGCCGCGCTGCCAGCGTCCGCCCAGACGAAGTGGAATCTCCCCGCCGGCTATCCGGCCGACAATCCGCATTCGGAAAATCTCGTGCTGTTCGCCAAGGACGTCGAGGCGGCGACCGGCGGCAAGCTGCTGATCACCGTCCATCCCAACGCCTCGCTGTTCAAGGCGCCCGACATCAAGCGCGCCGTGCAGACCGGCCAGACGCAGATGGGCGAGATCCTGCTCTCGATCCACGAGAACGAAGACGCGATCTTCGGCATCGACGTCGTGCCGTTCCTCGTCACCAGCTTCAAGGCCGCCGAAAATCTCTACAAGGCCTCGCGGCCGACGATCGAGAAGAAACTCGCCGCGCAAGGCGTCATGCTGCTGATGGCGGTGCCGTGGGCGCCGCAGGGCGTTTACACCAAGAAGGACCTCAATACGATCGAGGACATGAAGGGCCTGAAGTGGCGCTCCTACAATGTCGGCACCGCGCGCATCGGCGAGCTCGTCGGCGCGCAGTCGGTGACGATCCAGGCGGCCGAGCTGCCCCAGGCGCTGGCGACCGGCGTGGTCAATTCGTTCATGTCGTCGGGTGGCACCGGCTACGACTCCAAGGTCTGGGAGTCGCTCGACCACTTTTACGATGTACAGGCCTGGATCCCGAAGAACTACACCATCGTCAACAAAGCGGCGTTCGACGCGCTCGACCAGCCGACCCAGGAGGCGATCCTGAAAGCCGCCGCGGTCGCCGAGGCGCGCGGCTGGAAGACCTGGGAGACCAAGGGCAACTGGTATCTCGACCAGCTCAAGGCCAAGGGCATGAAGGTGCTGGCGCCGAGCGAGGCTCTGGCGACTGGCTTCAAGAAGGTCGGCGAGCAGCTCACCGACGATTGGCTCAAGAAGGCCGGCGCCGACGGGCAGGCGATCGTGGATGCCTATAAGAAG
>JBBWZU010000711.1:0-3274 GCA_039649225.1 Hyphomicrobiales bacterium
AGTAATTGCACTTGTCGTTGGTGAGGACCGGATCGACCGCCGCATAGTTCAGATAGATGAATTCCTTGCCCGGATTTCGCTCGTTGTACTTCGCGGCGAAATCCGAAATCGCGGCCGCGACCGACGATCCGTTGCCCTGCGTGACGATTCGAATGCCCGCATCGAGCGCCTTCTGGATCTGAACCAGGCTCTCCTGCGGATTGACCTTGTTGTCATAGCCGACGATCTCGAGCTTCTTGCCGAGCACGCCGCCTTTGGCATTGATTTCCTCGGCAAGGAACTGGAACGTTTTCAGGCCGACTTCGCCGATGCTGGCCCCGCCGCCCGACAACGGATCGATATAGGCGATCTTGAAGGTGTCCTGCGCGGCAGCAGGAGCCGGCACGAGGCCAAGAACGGACCCAAGAACCGACACAAGAACCGACACAAGAACGGGCAACAGCAGCCGGATACGGAGCGCAATGTGATAGCGCATCGAAAAGCCTCCCTTGAACAGCGCCGGATTCTCGGCCCGGCTTTGCCGGAATGCTACGCATCAACCGAAGCGGATTCAAGCGAATGCAATGCAACCGCGTTTTCCGCAGGGCGGAAAACGCGCAGCCGGCAACCAGATGTGCGCCGTTCAGGCCAGGACTCTGGTATCGCTTTCGGGCACAAGTTCCGGGCCGAACGCAAAAGGCAAGGTTGGGGCCCCTGCCCTTTGGTGTGATCAATGTCGCTGAAAATATCGATCGGGCAGTATTCGGACAAAGGCCGCAAGGAGGTGAATCAGGATTTTCACGGCGCGCTCATTCCCAAGGAGCCGCTGCTCAGCCTGAAGGGCATCGCGGTCGTGCTGGCCGACGGGATCAGCAGCAGCAATGTCAGCCAGATCGCGAGCCAGTCGGCCGTCAAAGGGTTTTTGACGGACTACTACTGCACGTCGGAATCCTGGTCGGTCAAAACGTCGGCGCAACGCGTCATCGTGGCAACGAACTCCTGGCTGCACGCTCAAACCCGGCGAAGCCAGTACTCCTACGACAAAGACAAAGGTTACGTCTGCACGTTCAGCGCGATCGTCATCAAGGCGGCGGCCGCGCATATTTTTCATATCGGCGACGCGCGCATCTATCGCGTCACCGGCAGCGGCCTTGAACAGCTGACCGAGGATCATCGGGTTCAGGTTTCGCCGCAGCAGAGCTACCTCAACCGCGCATTGGGCGTCCATTCGCAAATCGAGATCGACTATGTGATGCTCCCGCTGCAAAAGGGAGACGTCTTCGTCCTGGCAACGGATGGCGTCTACACTCACGCAGGGGCGCGCCTGATCGCCGAGACGCTCAGGGAGAGCGCCGACGATCTCGACGCGGCGGCCAGGACGATCGTCACGGAGGCTTACCGGAACGGCAGCGACGACAACCTGACGGTTCAGATCGTCAGGATCGATGAATTGCAGCGGGGCGAAGCACGCGAGCTGTTCGGGAACACGTCCGAATTGCCATTGCCGCCGCTGCTGGAAGCCCGAATGGTTTTCGACGGATATCGGATCATCCGGGAGGTGCATGGCAGCAGCCGCAGCCACATCTATCTGGCGACCGATACCGAGACCGACACCCTGGTCATCATCAAGATTCCCTCGATCGACTTGCGCGGCGACCCCGCCTACCTCAAGCGTTTCATGATGGAGGAATGGGTCGCCCGGCGCGTGAACAGCGCCCATGTGCTAAAACCCTGCCTGCAGTCGCGAAGACGCAACTACCTGTACGTCATCACCGAGTACATCGACGGGCAGACCCTGACCCAGTGGATGATCGACAATCCGAAGCCGGACCTGGAAACGATCCGCCGCATTGTCGAGCAGATCGCGCGCGGGCTGCAGGCGTTCCACCGGATGGAAATGCTGCACCAGGACATCCGGCCGGACAACATCATGATCGACAAGACCGGAACCGTGAAGATCATCGATTTCGGTTCGACCAAGGTCAAAGGCGTCGTCGAGACCGTGCCGTCGACCGACCACGACGCCATCCTGGGCACGGCTCAATACACGGCGCCGGAATATTTCTTGGGCGAGAACGGGACGTCACGCTCCGACATCTTCTCGCTCGGTGTCATTACCTATCAGATGCTGACCGGACGGCTGCCCTACGGCGCAGAGATCGCCAAGGCCCGGACCAAGGCGCAGCAGCGCAAATTGAAATACAATTCCGCGCTCGACGACGGCCGCGAGATCCCCGCCTGGATTGACGAGGTGCTGCGCAAGACCGTGCACCTCGACCCCTATCGGCGTTTTGAGGAATTGTCCGAATTCACCTTTAACCTGCGCAGCCCGAGCAAAAATTTCCTCAACGCCGCACCCGTCCCGCTGATCGAGCGCAATCCGCTATTGTTCTGGAAGTGCCTCACGCTGATCCTGGCTGTGATTATTGCGGTGCTGCTGTTCATGCGCGCGCATTGACGGCGCGGCGCAATCAAACTCGCACCTCATCCTGAGGAGCGCGGCGTAGCCGCGCGTCTCGAAGGATGGCCGCACACTCTATGCCCGCCCTCGTCCTTCGAGACGCGTGCTGCGCACGCTCCTCAGGATGAGGACTCAGAAACTATCGCCCGGCAAACGGCACAAAGCCGTCCCGGTTCGGCATGCGCACCGCCGGCAGCGTCCGCGCATCGATCGTGTCGTTCTCGCCGATCACGCCGTTGATCTGCAGGATGTAGGCGACCACCGCATAGGTCTCGTCATTGGTGAGCGATTTGGATTCGTTCAGCGGCATTGCGCGCCGCACGTAGTCGAAGACGGTCGTCGCATAGGGCCAGAAGCTCCCGACGGTTTTGACCGGTGCCTGGCCGGGCCCAAGCGTCCCCTGCCCGCCGGCAAGCTGATCGCTCGGTTTTCCGGCACCTCGCTCGCCGTGGCAGCCGAGGCATTTTTCCAGGTACACCGCCTCGCCCTGCCGCGCGGTACCGCTGCCGGGCGGGAGACCCGCGCCGTCGGGACTGATGCTGATATCCCACGCGGCGGCTTCCTCAGGCGTCGCCACACGACCGAGATTGGGACTTTCGGCACAGGCGGCGCCGCAACCGACCGCGAGTGCCGAGTAAACCGCGAGGAGCCGTTCACGCGTAAACATGTTTGACCTCGCCGCCCTGCGACACGCCCCAGCTCGCGACGCCGTTGAAGTGGTAGATCGTGCGCGCGCCGCGATCCGCGATCAGCTTTGCGCGCGTCGGCTGGACAGTGCCGGACTCATCGCTCGCGCGGCTCTGCAGCGTGGCCGCTCCGCCGCTCCAGCGCCAG
>JBBWZU010000718.1:0-9452 GCA_039649225.1 Hyphomicrobiales bacterium
CCAGCGGCGCCGCAAGCGAGCGCACAAAGCGCAGCGGCGTCCAGCCGGAAAAATGCAGGAACGCCGCCTGTACGGCGAACGCAATGACGAACAGCCGCAGGCAGGTGATCGCGACGAACAGCGTGGCCGCCGCGCGCGAGCCCGCGATGCCGGCGGCGATCTCGTGCGGGGCGCGGCCGACAAGGCCGATCCATACGAGTCCCATGAACGCGGCGAGCGGCAGCACGATTCCGGTTGATATCTTTAGGGCCGAGATAATCTTCCGTCGGCTACCAAGCGCGAATATCAATGCAATGCCGAGCATCATCGCGAGGCTGGGCAGGTCACTCGCCGCAACGCTGCCGGCAACCGCCACGAGGCCGAACACGATCGCGCCGTTCGGAGTCATTCGGCTCAAGTCGCCGAGGATGGGACTGGCGGCGCCAGCATGGCGATGAAGTCGCGTGGCGTCGCCCGATACAGCAATGCGGCGAGCAGCACCTGCAGGGTCTTGTCGATCGGCTCGGTGGTCAGGCCCGACAGCAGCGCCGAGTTCAACAATTGCTGGCCGGTCTTGAGGAAAAACGCGACCACGAAGGCCGTGCCGCTGCCGGTGACGCCGCCGAACAGCCAGACCACGACCGGCGCCGATACGACGGCGGCCGCGATGCCGGTGATGACGCCGTAGATCACGACCGTGGCGACGAACGGCCGCACGGGCAGTGGCCGCGCGCGAAACGTCTCGGTTGCGCGCGCCGTCAGCAGCGCCGAGACCAGCGCGATGGCGAGCACCGTGAACATGAACCAGGGCAGGAACGGATTGATCACCAGTCCGCTCAGGATCACGCCGATGAATCCCGCGATCGACGCGCAGACGAACGCAGCCCGGCGATCCGGAACGATCAAGAGCGCGCACAGGATCGTGCCGATGGAGTCGAGGTAGATCGGCAGCTTGACCAGATAGACGATGTTGCCGATGGCAAAATTCAGCGCGGCGCATAGCGCGATGGCGACGAGACGCGGCGTCGTGAACATGCTTCAAATCCCCAGTCCCGGCGCCGAATTAGACCAATATGTTGTGGGTCGAACAAGGGAAATTGGCCTGGCTTGACAGGGCGGGCTACAGGCGAAAGATCGCGCCCCAGTTGCCAGAAAGGCCGCCATGTTCCGATTCGCGACATTGCTGCGCATGTCCGGTCTCGCTTTGGCGGTGGCGCTCGCCTTCGCTTCGGCGGCGCTGGCGCAGCAGGCGCCGCTGGTCGGCATCGATCCGATCCGCGCCTCGCTCGACCAGATCGAAACAACCGCAAAGCGCGGCGGCCTCGGTGTCCGCACGCTCAGCGATCTGTCGCAGCAGCTCTCGCCGCTGCGCGACAGCCTGCGCGACAAGCTCGCCGACCTGGAGCCGCGGCTTGCCGATCTCGATGCGCGGCTGAAGGGTCTCGGCGCCGCACCCGCCAAGGACGCGCCATCCGAGGATGCCACGATTGCAACCGAGCGCGCGCGGCTCGCGCAACAGCGGGCCGAAGTGGACGCCGCGATCAAGCAGGTGCAACTGCTGCAGACCCGCGCCGCCCAGCTCACGGATGCGCTCTCGGATCGCCGCCGCACCGCCTACGCCGAAACGCTGTTTCAGCGGTCGCCCAATGTGCTCGACCCGTTCTTCTGGCGCGACGTGCTGGCCGTGATGCCCGATCATGCGGCGCGGCTCGTCCAATTCGCCCGCGATTGGTGGAGCTTTGCGTGGGAGAAAGGCGGCCGTGCGCGCCTGGCCTCGGCGGGTCTTACGCTTGCGGCGCTATTCGTGTTTGCGGTCGGGCTGGTGCGGTGGTGGCGGCGGATCGCGCTGATCTCGCGTGTCGGGACGCGCTACGGCAAGGCGCTTGCCGCCCTGCTGGTCTTCCTGCGCCGTACCACCACGACGCCGCTTGGCGTTGCGGCGGTGCTGACGCTGCTGGACCAGTTCGAGCTCGTTCCGCCGGATTATCGGCGGCTGCTGCTCAGTCTGGTAATCGGCATCGGCGCGGCGGCGCTGGCGCGCGCCGCCGCCACCAGCGTGCTGGCGCCGGACGATCCGGCGCGCCGTCTCGTTGGCTTCGACGATGCGACCTCGCAATGGCTGTTCGCCCATCTGGTGTGGGGCGGCCGCGTGCTCGGCGCCTTCATCGTGATCCGAGCCCTCCATCGCACGATCGGCGCGCCGCAGGTGATCGACGCCGCCGCCAAGATGCTGTTTGCCGTCATCATCGGCGCGCTGCTGGTGCATCTGCTGACCGGCCGGCGCGAGACCGAGGAGGAGGAGGCTGGCCGCCGCATTCCGGGCGTGCGGCTGCTCGCCTGGATCGCGGTCGCGGCGATCGGCGTTGCGCTGCTCACCGGCTACGCGAGCTTTGCATCCTTCATCGCCGGGCGCGTGGTGTTCACCATCACGCTGATCGCGACGCTCTATCTGCTGCTGATCGTCACCGACGCGGTGATCAGCCGGACGCTCTCCGCCGACACGCCGGGCGGCCGCAAGTTCGCGCGCCAGCTCGGCATTGAGCCGCGCCGCATCGGCCTTCTCGGCAAGCTCACCTCCGGCATCGTTCGCGCGCTGTTCGTCCTCGTCATTCTCGGCCTGGCGCTCGGCCGCTGGGAGGTCGCGGCGTCCGACCTGTTCGAGGCGATCAAGAACGTCACGCTCGGCATCCGCATCGGCGATTTCACCATCTCGTTCGGCGCCGTGTTCGGCGCCATCCTGCTGTTCCTGGTCGTCGCAGGCTTGACGCGGCTGGTACAGCGCTGGCTCGAGAAGGAGGTGATGCCCCACACGGCGATCGAGCCGAGCCTGCAGCTTTCGATCGTCACTATTTTGGGCTACGTCGGCTTCATCGTCGCGCTGGTGATCGCGCTGGGCGAGATCGGCATCGATCCGCAGAAGATCGCGCTCGTTGCCGGCGCGCTCTCGGTCGGCATCGGTTTCGGCCTGCAATCGATCGTATCGAATTTCGTGTCCGGGCTGATCCTGCTCGCCGAGCGGCCGATCCGGGTCGGCGACCAGATCGTGGTGAAAGGCGATGAGGGCTTCGTGCGTCGCATCAGCGTGCGCGCGACCGAGATCGAGACCTTCGACAGAGCGAGCGTCATCATTCCGAATTCGGAACTGATTACCGGCGTGGTGAAGAACTGGACCCACGCCAACACACTCGGCCGCATCAATATCCGGATCAACGTCGCCTACGACTCGGATCCCGAACAGGTGATCGAGATCCTCAAGGCGTGCCTCGCGGAACATTCCGCGGTACTCCGGCAGCCGGCGCCGGCCGTGCTGCTCACCGAGTTCGGCGCCACGGCGCTGTCATTCGACATTTTCTGCATTGTGCCGAATCTGTCCGACCGGGGCGGCATCAAGAGCGAGCTGCAGATCGCGATCCTCAAGGCGTTCCGGGCTGGGGGCGTCGAACTCTCTCCGCCGCAGGATGTGCGGCTGGTCGGCGGCGTGCCGCAGGTGAAAAACGCCTGACAAGGCGGCCAATCTTCGCCGTATTCATCTTTCAGTTACCATTTAGCGGCGTTATCGCTGTAGGTATCTCTTTTGGGGCTTCGGGGACTTCTGGATGGCCGGTTCGTTGATTGCCGAATGCGTGCTGCGGATCGCGACCGCATTGGCATTATTGGGTTTTTCAGGTTGCGCGGGCGACGTTGCGCCGCCGCCCTCGGGCGAGCCGAGCTTCTATCGCAACCTCGCCAAAGGCGGGGAGCTCGATCCGGCCGCCGCCCAGTCGATGATTTCCGGCTACCGGGCCAACAACGGGCTCGGCGTGGTCGTCATCGACCCGCAGCTCACCAAGCTCGCCGAGGAACAATCGCGTGCGATGGCGATGCGCGACAAGCTCGACCACAATGTCGGCAAGGCATTCGACCAGCGGATCAGAGGCTCCGGATACGACGCCAAGGTGGCGGTGGAGAATGTGTCAGCCGGTTACCACACTTTGGCGGAGGCTTTTTCCGGCTGGCGCGATTCGCCGCCGCATCGCGCCAACATGCTCAACAAAGGTGTGACCCGGATGGGCATCGCGGCGGTCTATTCGTCGAAGTCGAAGTACAAGGTGTTCTGGACCTTGATCCTCGCGACGCCGGACGACAAGCGGGCCAGCTTGCGCTAACCCGGCATCATCTCGAATATCTCCTTGCCGAATCTCTTGCGCGCGTCGGCCCACAGCGGCTCGACCGCCTTGGCGAACAGCGCATGTTCGTCCGCCGTCAATTCAACCACCTCGCAGCCTTGAGCATCGAGCGCCGTGCGGGCGTCGCGGTCTTCCTCGATCGCGAGCTCGCGCTGGAATGCGACTGAAGCCGTCACAGCCTCGCGCATCGCGTCCTGCAAGTCCTGCGGCCAGCCGTCGAACGCGTTGCGATAGAGGAAGATCGGACGCGAGATATAGAAGTGGTTCGTCACCGAATGATAGTGATGGAACTTGTGCACGCCGTAGGTCACCGTGTTGGCGAACGGATTTTCCTGCGCATCGATGGTGCCGGCCTTGATCGCCGCGATGGCTTCGGTCAGATCCCAGCGCAACGGCACAGCGCCCAGCAGCTCGAACGTGCGCGCCTGGATTTCGCTTGGGAGGACGCGGATGCGCATGCCGGCAAGATCCTTCGGCGTGCGGATGGTACGCAGTCTGTTCGAGGTCTGGCGAAAGCCGTTCTCGAACCAGCCAAGGATGCGGTAGTTCACGCGCTCCTCGATCTTCTGCGCCAGAAACGTCCCGAGCCTGCCGTCGACGCCCGCGCGCGCGGTCTCGTTCTTGGCAAACAGAAACGGCAGGTCGACGAAGGAGAGCTCCGGCACCCGATCGGTGAGGTAGCTCGACGACTGATAGCCGAGCGTCAGCAGCCCGTGCTCGACCAGCCAAAGGATGTCCTCGGCGCGATAGCCGAAATCCATGATGTTCCAGACGTACTTCACGTCGATCCGGTCGCCGAACTGCTTCTCCAGCCGGTCGCCGATGAATTTCAGCGACTTGGAAAAGCCGGTGGTCGCCGGGCCGTAGCCACCCATGCGGATCTGGATTTTGTCGGCCATTGCGTCGTCTTCTCCTTGGTCCGACCCAGCCCATAGCAGAAAAGCTGCGCCGCCAAACAGTGGGCTACGCACTGGACCTATGCGACGGCGCTGACTAGCTTCACGGCCCCAGCCGGGATGACAGACGATGCTTCCAGATATCCGCGACTATGACGCGCTTTATCGCGAATTTCGGTGGCCGAAACTCGCGCGCTATAACATCGGCGTCGATGTCTGCGACCGCTGGGCCGCAGCCGAGCCGGATCGCCTTGCCATCATCCATCTGCGCGCCGATGGCGGCACCGAGGAGATCAGCTACGGCGCATTGCGCGACAGCTCCAACCGGCTCGCCAACACGTTGCGCGCGCACGGCATCGCGCGTGGCGACCGTGTGGCGATCCTGCTGCCGCAGGCGCCGGAAGCCGCGGTCGCGCATATCGCGATCTACAAGCTCGGCGCGATTGCGCTGCCGCTTGCCATTCTGTTCGGAGTCGATGCGCTGAGCTACCGGCTGCAGAATGCCGGCGCGAAGGCCGTCATTACCAACGCGGCGGGCCTTGCCAAGCTGAACGAGATGCGCGCCGAGGTGCCGGGCATCGCGTTCGTGATCTCGATCGATGGCCCCGGCGACAACGCGCTCGGCTTCCACGAGACAATAGCGAAGGCATCGGGCGATTTCACCGCCGTCGATACGACGCCGGATGATCCGGCACTGATGATCTTCACCTCCGGCACGACCGGACAGGCCAAGGGCGCGCTGCACGGCCATCGCGTGCTTCTGGGGCACCTGCCCGGCATCGAGATGCCGCATGATTTCTTCTCGCAGCCGGGCGACCGCTTCTGGACGCCGGCCGACTGGGCCTGGGCCGGTGGCCTGCTCGATTGCCTGCTGCCGAGCCTGCATCACGGCGTGCCGGTGGTGGCGCGCCGGTTCGAGAAGTTCGACCCCGAGGAGGCATTCGGGCTGCTCGCCAAGACGGGTGTCCGCAACGCCTTCATTCCGCCGACGGCGCTGCGCATGCTGCGCTCCGCGCCGAGCCCGCGCGGGCGCCACGACATCAGGCTGCGCACGCTCGGCTCGGGCGGCGAGGCGCTCGGCGCCGAGACCTATGAGTGGGGTCGCGATGCGTTCGGTCTCGTCATCAACGAGTTCTACGGCCAGACCGAATGCAATCTGGTGCTCGCCTCCTGCGCGATGCTCGGCGTGTCGAAGCCGGGCGCGATCGGCAAGCCGGTGCCCGGTCACACCGTCGCGGTGATCCGCCCCGATGGCTCGCGCGCGGATGCGGGCGAGCTCGGTATGATCGCGGTGCAACGGCCGGATCCGGTGATGTTCCTGGAATATTGGGGTCGGGGCGAAGCCACCGCGCAGAAATTCATCGGCGACTGGATGACCACGGGCGATCAGGGCATCGTGGATGACGAGGGCTATGTGACCTTCATCGGGCGTGACGATGATGTCATCACGTCGTCCGGCTATCGCATCGGGCCCGGCGAGATCGAGGATTGCTTGATCAAGCACCCGGCGGTCGCGCTCGCGGCCGTGGTCGGCAAGCCTGATCCAATGCGCACCGAGATCGTGAAGGCCTTCATCGTGCTCAAAACCAGCTACACGGCTTCCGACGCGCTGGCCGCCGAGGTGCAGGATTTCGTCAAAACCCGGCTGTCGGGGCACGAATATCCGCGCGAGGTGGCATTCATCAACGAGCTGCCGATGACGACGACCGGCAAGGTCATCCGCCGCTTGCTGCGTGATCGGGCCTGACTATCTCTTTAACCCGTCGCGCACGTTTTTCGCCGCCGTGATGAAGGCGCGGCGCAGCGTTTCCAGGTGCAGCGCGATGGCGAACTGGCCCTGCGCCGCCGCGCTCGGCGCGATCAGCAGATCGGCGAGCGCAAGGCGTTCGCGCCACAAATGATCGATCATCGGATGATCCGCCGTCGCGCAGGAATCGACGCGCGCGATGTCCGGCTCGGCCAGCAGCAGCTCGGTCAGATCGAGCGAGACCTGCACGCCGGGCGAAAATTTCGCAAAATCCTCGTCATAGGCGATCTTCCAGAACCAGGCGCAATCGCCGCTACGCAGCGTGATCGTGGCGGCGAGCGGGTGGCCGTTCTGCATCAGCCGGTCGATGCGCGCGCCGCCATTGGCGGCGAGGGACTCGATGGCGGTTTGCATGAATGCGCAAATATCCGCGTTTTGCCTGGCGGCGCTCCCGGCGCGGCCTTTCCAGCTGGCGGCCTCGAGCGCCAGGTAGTCCGACAACGCGCGCGGAATATCGTCCACGGTACTGGCGGACGCGACTTTCAACAGCCCTTTTTCGAGCAGACGGCGACGCTGGCGACGCAACTCCTTGTGCTTCTTTCCGCCGACCGCATGATCGAGGTACCGGAGCCGCCCGGCCGTGGGCGCCAGCAGGGCGCGCGCATGTTCACCGAAATGCGCCAGCGCGCCGCCGTGGCGCAGCAGCACGCGCGTCAGCAGCGCGGCGAATGGCCCATCGCGGTCGATCAGCGGCAGCAGCACCAGGCGCGGGAATTTCGGATCGGCCTCGATGTGGTCGAGGAAGGCCGTGATCGCGGCATCGGCTTCCTCGCGGTCGACCAGCGGAACGCCGAACGGCGCATAGGAATGCGTCCAGCCGGTCAGTGCCGTCATCACACCATAGCGCCGCGTCGTGCGCGCGGGAAACAACCCGATCAGTCGCGTCGGCGTCGCCTTCGACCACACCAGCACCGCGCCCGCATCGGCGCCGAACACGGGTGCAGCGGCAAGCGCGAAGGCCGGATCGTAGAACACGTTGGGTTCGAGCGCGCGGCCGGCCAGGTCGCGCCATTCGTCGCGGAATTCGGCCAGTACGGTCAGCCGCATCCATTCGGCGCGTCCGGCCGCGATCCGGCGCGGGGCTTCGGCGCTGTCGCGCGCAACCCGCAATGGACCGGCGCTTGCGGGCGCTTCCATCACATTCCCCTTGGCCGCCAGATGAACACGTGCAATCCGAGGCGCGCTTTGGTGACGGCGAACAGCATCACGGATTCGACGATCATCGCCGACGACAGCGCGATCGCCGCGCCGGCAACGCCGAACAGCGGAATGAGAATGACGCACAGCCCGATATTGGTCACGAACGCGACCGCGTAGACCTTGGCGCAGGCGCGCTGCTCGCCGACCATGTTCAAGAGCCGCTCGACCGGCCCGACGGTCGCGCGCGCGAGCGGCCCGATGGCGAGGATGAACATCAGATAGTAGCCGTCGAGGAATTGCGGGCCGAACAGCCACAGGAACGGCTTGCCGAGCGCGAGGATCAGTACGGTCGCGGCCAGCGAGGGCCAGAACGTCCACTTGATCGAGCTCGCCAGGAACGCCGAGAGGCGCGCTTTGTCGCCCGCGATATGATACTCGGAAAACTTGTGCGCGACCGCGGCCGACACCGAAAAATACACGAACGCCACCAGCGCGAGCGTCTTCGCCGCCGCATAGTAGACGCCGACTTCATCCGGCGGACGGAACTGCTGCAGCACGATTACGTCCGCATAGGTCAGCAGCATGTAGAAGCCTTCGACCATGAAGATCGGGATCGACACCGCGAGCCACGTCTTCACCTGATAGGCCTTCGGCCCGGGTGCGACTTTGGTCTTGAGCCGCCGGTTCATCACCAGCGTCTGGCCGAACACCGTGATCCAGGTGGTCAGCAGCGCGGCGATGATCGCCGTCGAGGCATCGGTCGGCAGCCCGAGCCAATAGGCCGCGCCCATCACGACGATCAGCAGCACCGAACGGATGACGTAAGGCGGCATCAGCGCAAGGTTGATCCAGTCGAACGAGCGCGCCATGCCGTCCTGCACGCGGCCGAGGGTGAGGATCGGCAGCGCCACGCAGGCAAGATAGAGTGGCATCACCTCGTAGGAATGCACGCGCGAACCGAGCAGCCACACCACGCAGGCGGCGAGCAGCGCCCAGCCGGTTGCCAGTGCCAGCACCAGCCAGCGCGAGCCGGCGAGAAATCCGCGCAACAGCGCAAATTGCTTGCCGCCCATGTATTCGGGAATGAAGCGCTGCGCCGAGGAGGCAAGGCCGAGATCGATGACGCCGCCGAGCAGCAGCACCCAGGTCCACACATAGGCATAGACGCCGAATTCGAACGTGCCCATCCAGCGTGCGAACAGCACCTGCGTGAGGTACACCAGCGCCGCGCTGGCAACGCGGATCACGAAGGCCGCGCCGGCGGCGCGCTGGGCGCGCGAGTTGTCCGAATGATCGTTGAGCCAGACACGCAACGCGTCGGCGGCGCGCAGCCAAAGCACGCGGCCCGTGCCTCGATTGCTGCTCTCGGTCAACGCCACGTCCGCTCTCCGCATCCGGCCCACACGGAGCAAAGTGGTACCAATTGCTGCTTAACGTTCGGTTCGGATCGCGGGCGGATTTGGC
>JBBWZU010000721.1:0-4020 GCA_039649225.1 Hyphomicrobiales bacterium
GCAGATAGACGGTCCGCTCGCTTTCGGAGGCCGCCTGCGGC
This sequence comes from Hyphomicrobiales bacterium, assembly GCA_039649225.1. Lineage (GTDB taxonomy): Bacteria > Pseudomonadota > Alphaproteobacteria > Rhizobiales > Xanthobacteraceae > PALSA-894. The sequence continues at coordinate 42 of JBBWZU010000721.1, forward strand.
AGCCGGTCCCAGCCGAAATGTCGGGTCATCAGCTCGTAGGTTTTCAGCATGCCCTCGCGTCGGCTCACCGTCAGCACGCCGCGAAAAAACGCCAGCTGCAGCGCGCGCTTGGACGGCTTGCGGCTCGCCCATTCGTGATCTTTTTCGCGCAGCTCGTCATCGTCGATGTCGCGGATCGTCAGCGCGCCATTTCGCCTGATGCGGCCGAGCACCTTCTGCAGGTCGCCGCGCGTCACCGTATGGAAGAAGCTGCTGCGGCTGTCCGCCTCCAGCTTCATGGCGCGCACGAAGAACCGCATATCGGCGGTTGGAATATAGGACAGCGCGTGCGTCCAGTATTCGAACACGGTCTTGTCGATGCTCTGCGCCTGGCGCAGATGATCGCGCTGATAGTCGGGAATGCGGGTGTAGAGAATCTGGTGGTGGCAGCGCTCGACCACGTTGATGGTGTCGATCTGCACGTAACCGAGATGCGCCACGGCGGCGCCTGTCGCTTCCGGCCCGCCGCCGAAGGGCGCGGCTTGGTCGAGCTTTTGCGCGCGCAGCCAGATGCGTCTGGCTTGCGCTTGCGTCAACGGAATCGGCGATACGCGCGCCACCGAAGTCTTACGCCAGCAGCGCCGCGACGGCCATGCCGCATTCGATGGTGCTGGCCTTGCCGCCGAGATCGCGCGTGCGCAGCTTTTGCTCGGCCAGCACTTGCTCGATCGCCTTCACGATCGCGGCGGCGGCTTCGCCTTCGCCGAGATGCTCCAGCATCATGGCGGCCGACCAGATCTGCCCGATCGGGTTGGCGATCCCCTGGCCGGCGATGTCGGGCGCCGAGCCATGCACCGGCTCGAACACCGAGGGGAATTTGCGCTCCGGATTGATATTGCCCGACGGTGCGATGCCGATCGTGCCGGTGCAGGCCGGGCCGAGGTCCGACAAAATGTCACCGAACAGATTGGACGCGACCACGACATTGAAGGTGTCGGGCTTGAGCACGAACAGCGCGGACAGAATGTCGATGTGAAACTTGTTCCATTTGATGTCGGGGAAGTTCTTCGCCATCGCCTCCACGCGCTCGTCCCAATACGGCATGGTGATCGCGATGCCGTTGGACTTGGTCGCCGACGTCAAGTGCTTCTTCGGGGTCTTCTGCGCCAGCTCGAAGGCGAATTTCAGCACGCGGTCGACGCCGATGCGGGTGAGGATCGTCTCCTGCATCACCACCTCGCGCTCGGTGCCGGGAAACGCGCGACCGCCGATCGCCGAATATTCGCCCTCGGTGTTCTCGCGCACGACCCAGAAATCGATGTCGCCCGGCTTGCGGTTGGCCAGCGGCGAGGGCACGCCCGGCATCAGCCGCACCGGGCGCAAATTGACGTACTGGTCGAACTCGCGGCGGAACAGGATCAGCGAGCCCCACAGCGAGACGTGGTCCGGCATCTTGGCCGGCCAGCCGACCGCGCCGAAGAAGATCGCGTCATGCTGGCCGATCTTGTCCTTCCAGTCCTCCGGCATCATGCGGTCGTGCTTGGCGTAGTAGTCGTAGGAGGCGAAATCGAAATGGTCCTGGCGGATCTCGAAGCCGAACTTCTTCGACGCCGCCTCCAAGACGCGCACGCCCTCCGGCACCACCTCCTTGCCGATGCCGTCGCCCGGAATGACGGCGACACGATAGACGCGATTGGTGGCCATGAGCGTTTCCTTGAGCGTTGGGAGGTAGCCGAGAGGACGCAGTGATAGCGCACATCCCCGGCCGCCCGAAAGGGTCCAGGGACACCATTGCCGAATCCGGCGGTTTGGGACTTCCGCTCGACACGCATCTGCGCGAAGACAGGTCCCGATGCTGAGCCCCGAAAAGCCCACAGCCTCGGGCTGGCGCCTGCCGGCCTTCGAGGTCCCGAGTGCGCTGCGCGCGCTGGTCCGCGCGCGCGAGTCGAGCCTTGTCATCCTCGGCGCGCTGATCGGCGCGCTCGCCGGCATGCTGGTCGCCGCGATGAGCTTTGCGGTGACGCTGCTGCACACCGGCCTGTTCGGCGTTCCGATCAACGAGCGGCTATCCGCGATGCAGTCACTCGATCCCGCCCTCGCGGTGCTGGTGCCGACGCTCGGCGGCCTCGCCTTCGGTCTGGCGCTGATGCTGCTGGCGCGCTGGCGCCCGGCACGCGAGGTCGACCCGATCGAGGCGAATGCGCTGCATGGCGGGCGCATGTCACTGCGCGGCAGCTTTATCGTCACGGTGCAGACGATCTGGTCGAGCGGCGTCGGCGCCTCGGTCGGCCTCGAGGCTGGCTACACCCAGCTTGCCAGCGGGTTCGCGTCGTGGATCGGCCACGCGTTCCGCCTGCGCCGCCGCGATTTGCGCGTGCTGGTCGGATGCGGGGCGGCCGGCGCGATCGCGGGGGCATTCGGCGCGCCGCTCGGCGGCGCCTTCTATGCGTTCGAACTGGTGATCGGCAGCTATTCGGTGACGAGTCTGGCGCCAGTCGGAATCGCGGCACTGGTCGGCTATCTGGTGGCCAATCTGTTCAACCCGTCCCGCCTCGGCATCGAAATCCCCTACGTGATGCATGTCACCGGGCACGATCTGGCGCTTGCCGTCGCGATCGGGCTGGTCGCGGCGTTCCTCGGCATCCTGCTGATGCGCGGCGTCGGGCTGTGGGAGCAGGCGCTGAGCCGGTTGCGTATACCTGCCCTGCTGCGGCCCGCGGTCGGCGGCCTGATCGTAGGTTCGCTTGCGCTGGTGACGCCGCAGGTGCTGGCCTCCGGCCACGGCGCGATCCACATCGCCGGCATGCTGGAAAGCCCGCTGAAAGCCATCGCGCTGCTGTTCGTGCTCAAAGCGCTGGCCTCGATCGTATCGCTCGGCTCCGGCTTTCGCGGCGGATTGTTCTTCGCCTCGCTGCTGCTGGGCGCCCTCGCCGGCCGCATACTGGCGGAGGGCGCTTCATATCTTTCGCCCGCCTTCACGCTCGATCCGCATGTCTATGCGGTGATCGGCATGGGGGCGCTGTCGGTCTCGGTGATCGGCGGCCCGCTGACGATGACCTTCATTGCGCTCGAGTCGACCGGCGACTTGTGGCTCACCACCGCGGTGCTGATCGCCGTCATCATCTCGGCACAGGTGACGCGCGAGATGTTCGGCTATTCGTTCGCGACCTGGCGCTTCCATCTGCGCGGCGAAACCATCCGCAGCGCCGCCGATGTCGGCTGGATCCGCGAGCTCAATGTGCGGCGCATGATGCGCGGCGATGTGCGCACCGTTCCGGCGCACACCACGATCGCGCGCTTCCGCCTGGTGTTTCCACTCGGCTCGACCGCGCAGGTCGTGGCGCTGGACGAAAAGAAGGGCTACGCCGGAATCATCCTGACCGCCGAAGTCCACGCGCCCGAGCTCGATGAGACCAAGCCGGTGCGCGAGATCCTGCATCATGCCGACACGACATTGACGCCGAACATGAGCGTGAAGGACGCCGTCTATGCGTTCGACAGGGCCGAGGCCGAGGCGCTCGCCGTGATTGAAACGCGCGAAAGCCGTGCCGTGATCGGCCTGCTCACCGAATCCCATGCGCTGCGGCGCTATGCGGAAGAGCTCGAGTTGCGGCGCCGCGAACTGACCGGCGAGTAGCGCCCCGGACGGGCGCGTCCGCGGCGAACCCCGACAATCAAAAAACCCCGCCGCGAACGCGCGGCGGGGTTTTCACTCTACGGGCCGTCGAAAGCCGCGATCGAACTTACTCCTGCATCAGCGGCGCGATCTTGTCGTAGTTCTTTTCCACCAGCGCGATGTTGCCCTGGTTCTTGATCGGCTGGACTTCTTTCAGTGCCTGGTTCAGCTCCGCCAGCGCCTCTTTCTTCTCGGCGGGCTTCATCTTCTTGTCGGCCTGCAGCTCGGTGATCTGCGCCTGGATCATGGCCTTCGGGTCGCCGAATTTCTTGGTCTTGGGATCGATGCCCTGCATCACCATCGAGACGTTGGCCGAGACGGTCC
>JBBWZU010000735.1:0-4529 GCA_039649225.1 Hyphomicrobiales bacterium
ACCAGCCGGGCATCGACCTGCTCACCAAGGTGGTGCCGGTCGACAACATCCTGTTCGCCTCCGAAATGGTCGGCGCCGTGAAGGGCAATGACCCGCGCACCGGTACGCCGTTCGACGACACCAAGCGTTACGTCGACGGGACTTCGCTCAGCGCGGCCGACAAGCAGAAGATCTTCGAGGGCAATGCCCGCAAGGTGTTCTCGCGGCTGAAGGTGCCGCACCAGCACTGAACGCGCTGGCACGTAGGGCGGGCAAAGCACAGCGTGCCCGCCCTCGACGGGCTGCGGCGGGCATGGCGCGTTGCGTCTTTGCCCGCTCTACGCGGTGCCCCACACCTCCTGCGCCGTCTCCACGATCAACCGCAGCTTCGCCATCTGCTGCTCGGCTGTCATCGTATTGCCGCCGATGCCGCTCTCGAACCCGCATTGCGGGCTGATCGCGAGCTGCTCGATCGGCGCATAACGTGAGGCTTCATCGATGCGGCGTTTCAGCTCGTCTTTGGATTCCAGCGCGCCGCTCTTGGTCGTCACGAGCCCCAGCACCGCGATCTTGCCTTTCGGTAGAAAGCGCAGCGGTGCGAAGCCGCCGGCGCGCGCGCTGTCATATTCGAGAAAATAGCCGTCGACATTGATCGCGTTGAACAGCAATTCGGCGACCGGGCCGTATCCACCCTCCGCCACCCAGGCGCCGGCGTAGTTGCCGCGGCAAAGATGCATGCACACCGTCATGTCCTTGCGCCGTCGCGCGATCGTGGCGTTCAACAGCTTGGCGTAGGTCCCCGGCAGCGAGTCGGCGTCCTCGCCGATATTGGCAACCTCGGCGCGCAGGGCCGGGTCGCACAGATAGGCGAAATTCACTTCGTCGATCTGGAGATAGCGGCATCCGGCCTCGCCCAGATCATCGATCTCCTCGGCATAGACGCGCGCCAGATCCGCGTAGAACTCGGCCATATCCGGATAGGCGTCTCGGTCGATAGCGTCGCGCCCGCCGCGGAAATGCATCACGGTCGGCGACGGGATCGTGATCTTCGGCGTTCCGCGCGTCATCGAGCTAAGAAAGCGGAAGTCCTCGACGAAGATCGGCGCGGGACGCCCAAGCTTTCCGACGACCTGCCAGGACGGGGGCGCCTGGTCGCGCGTGCCGTCGGCGGAATGGAACCGGACGCGGATCCGCGACGGCACCAGCTTCACATTGTCGAACCGCAACAGGAAGTCGCGATGCCAAGCCTGCCGATTGTATTCGCCGTCCGTGATGGGCTTCAGCCCAACATCTTCCTGCATCCGCACGATGCCGCGGATCGCCTCCTCCTGGATGCGCCGCAGTTCGGCTGCCGTGATCTCGCCGCGCTCGGCCGCCTGGCGTGCCGCAACAAGAGAGGGTGGCCGGATCAGGCTGCCCACCTGATCGGCGCGGAACGGCGGTTTTGTTCGTTCAAGCATTGTCCAAACCTGTTGTAGACTGGATCCCGGAAACGCCAGCAGGCCGAAACGGCCGCGCATCTGACCCGAGGAGCCCGATGATCTCAAGACGACATATCCTGTCCGCGACCTTTGCGCTTGGCATCGGCGTGTTCGACGCTGGCACGGCATCGGCCCAGACCTATCCGGACAAGATCATCAAGATGATCGTGCCAGCGCCTGCCGGCGGACAGACCGACGTGCTGGCGCGCTATCTGGCGCAACGGCTGCAGGACACGCTCGGGCAGAACGTGATCGTCGAGAACCGCGCCGGCGCGGGCGGGGCGATCGGCGCGCGCGCGGCCGCGACTTCGGATCCGGACGGCTACACGCTGTTCTTCGGCAACACGAGCACGCTCGCCGTCATTCCGGCAGTGTCGAAGAATCCCGGCTACGACCCGAACAAGAACTTCGCACCTGTCGCGGCCGTGTCCGAAAGCTACATGATCCTGGTGGTGCACCCGGACTTTCCGGCCAAGACCATCCAGGAGTTTCTTAGCCACGCGAAGGCCAATCCCGGCAAGCTCAATTTCGGCAATGCCGGCGCCGGCAATGTGACGCATCTGACCGGCGAGATGCTGCGCGCGGCCGGCAACATCGATTTCGTCAACATCCCGCACAAAGGCGGCGCCGAAACCGTCACCGGCGTGCTTGGCCGCCAAATCGACTTCGTGCTGGAAAGCCCGGTGATCCTGCTGCCGCTGATCCGGGAGGGAAGGCTGCGCGCACTCGCCGTCACCAGTGCGACGCGCAAACAGGAGATCCCCGATATCCCGACCATGCGAGAAGGCGGCGCGGACTTCGTCGCGACATTGCTGTCCGGCGTGGTCGCGCCGGCCGGCACGCCGCCCGCGATCGTCTCGCGCCTCAATGCGGTGATCAACGAGAGCCTGAAGTCCGATGACATGAAGGCGACGCTCGCCAAGTTCGGCTCCGAGGCCAAGATCACGAGCCCCCAGGAGTTCACGGCCTTCATGGCGGACGAGACGCAGAAGTGGTCGAACGTCGCCAAGGCGGCGCATGTGGAAATTGAATGATCTGCTAGAACGAAGACAAACGAGGTTCGCATGAGCGTTCAGGCTTTGGGCTATGTCGGTATCCGCGCCAAGTCGCTCGAGGATTGGGGCGACTACGGCACGAAATTTCTTGGTCTGCAGCGCATCGACAGAAGCGCGTCGAGTCTGGCGTTCCGCATGGATGATCGCAAGCAGCGCATCATCGTCGACCAGGACGGCGGCCAGGGCATCGGCTTCTTCGGCTGGGAGGTCGCCGACGCGGCGGCGCTGGATGCACTGGCGGCGAAGCTTGAAGCTGCCGGCATCAAAGTTGCCCGCGGCGCGCCTGCGCTCGCCGACGAGCGGCGCGTCAAGGACTTGATCGTGCTCGCCGACCCGCTCGGCAATCGCATCGAGGTGTTTTATGGCGCCGAGACGGTGGCGGACGCGTTCCGGCCCGGGCGCGCGATCTCGGGCTTTCGCACCGGGCCGCTCGGCATGGGCCACGTGGTGCTCAGCGTCGAGCGTGTCGACGACGTGCTGCCGTTCTATCGCGAGCTGCTCGGCTTCAAGGTCAGCGACTACTACTTCAAGCCGTTTCCCGCCTACTTCATGCACGTGAACCCGCGCCATCACAGCCTCGCCTTCATCCAGAGCGGCAAGAACGCCGTGCATCACATGATGATGGAGCTGTTCAGCTTCGACGATGTTGGACAGGGCTACGACATCGCGCAGGCCGAGGAGGGCCGTGTCGCCGTCACGCTCGGGCGCCACACGAGCGACTATCTCACCTCGTTCTATAGCTGGACGCCATCCGCCTTCATGGTCGAGTACGGCTGGGGTGGGCGGCTGATTGATCCGCCGACATGGCAGGCCTACGAGCGCAGCGAAGGCCCGAGCATGTGGGGCCATGATCGTTCGTGGCTGCCGCCGGAGCAGCGCGAGGCCGCGCGCCGCAAGACGCGCGAGCTGGCGGACAACGGCTACCGCAAGCCCGTGCAGGTGATGGAGGGAAACTTCGATCGCATGGCGGGCGTGTGTCCGTGGTGGGACAACGTGAAAGCCAGTGCTATTGGATGAGCGGTGCTATGCGTCGAAAACAAGAAAATCAGGAGTGACCAATGAAAGCCGCCGTCTCGACACCGAACGGACTGGAGCTGCGCGACATCGCTGAGCCGGCGCCGAAGCCGAATGAGGTCAAAGTCCGCGTGCGCGCCTGCGGGCTCAACCGGGCGGACCTCTCGGCGGCACGCGCCACGTTCGGCCATGGCACGATCGGCGCGCCGGTCGGCCTCGAATTTGCCGGTGAAGTCACTGAAGCCGGCGCCGAAGTGAAGGAATTCAAACCGGGCGACCGCGTGGTCTGTTCGGCGGGCGGCGGCTATGCGGAATACGCAGTGGCGGATTGGGGCCGCACTGCGCCGTTGCCGGCAGGCTTCAGCTTCGAGCAGGCCGCCGTGCTGCCGGTGGCGCTGAATACGCTGCATAACGCGCTGATCACACGCGGCCGTCTCAAGGCCGGCGAGAGCGTACTGATCCAAGGCGCAAGCTCCGGCGTCGGGCTGATGGGCTTGCAGATCGCCAAGATGAAAGGCGCCAAGCCCGTGATGGGCTCGGCGACCAACGACATGCGGCGCGGCCGGCTGAAGGAATTCGGCGCCGACATCGCGATCGATACGCGCGACGACAAATGGCCCGAACAGGTGCTGGAGGCGACCGGCGGCAAGGGCGTCAACCTCACCGTCGACATGGTGTCGGGCAAAACGGTGAATCAGACGATGGCAGCGACCGCGGTACTTGGCCGCATCATAAATGTCGGCCGGCTCGGCGGCGTAACGGCCGAGTTCAACTTCGACCTGCACGCCATGAAGCGCATCGACTACATCGGCGTCACCAATCGCAACCGCAGCCTGGAAGAATTGCGCGAGGTGATGCGGCTGATGCGTGCCGATCTGTGGGACGCGGTCGTTGCCGGCAAGCTCGTGCTGCCGATCGATCGTACCTTCAGGCTGGACGATGCCCTCGCGGCGCAGGCGCACATGAAGGCGAACCAGCACTTCGGCAAGATCGCGCTGGT
>JBBWZU010000756.1:0-2629 GCA_039649225.1 Hyphomicrobiales bacterium
CTCGACGATCCGGCCAACAGCGCGTGGCGCGAAGACATCCGCGCGACGTCCGCCATCGATATCTTCGCCTCCACCCACACCTGCCTTGCGGCACTGCGCGACTTCGACCTGCCCGCGGGCCGCTTGACCGTCATCAACAACGGCGCCGCCGGCATGGCGAACTTTGCCGGCACGACATATGGGCTTGTCTCGCGCATCGCGACGGTGCCCTGCCCGCATCCAACGCTCTATGGACTCGCGCGCCACGATGTCTTTATCGATGCTCTGGCGGTGGAGTTCGGCCTCGACGAATTTCTCGCGCGCTTTAGCGAGCGCTGGCCGAACGGCTCCGCCGCACACACCTCTTATTTCGAGCGGATCGTGCGCGGGCCGAACCATACGCCGGACCAGGCGACCGACCGCGCGCGCCTCACGGCGTGATGCCGCGGCTGTCCATCATCATTCCGGTTCTCAACGAAGCTGATCATATCGTGGCGGCGCTGCAGGCCTTGACGCCGCTGCAGGCGCGCGGCGCCGAGCTGATCGTTGTCGACGGCGGCAGCACCGACGACACGGTGGCGCGGGCCGCGCCGCTCGCGACCTTCGTGATCGCCAGTCCGCGTGGCCGCGCCATCCAGATGAACGCCGGCGCCGCGATAGCGGGCACTGACGTTCTGCTGTTCCTGCACGCCGACACGCGCCTTCCTTCTGATGCAGATCACCTTGTGCTTGACGGCCTTGCGCAATCACGGCGGGGCTGGGGCCGCTTCGACGTCACGATCGAAGGCCGCCATCCGCTGCTGCCGCTTATCGCCGCATCCATGAACCTGCGCTCGCGCCTCACCGGCATCACCACCGGCGATCAGGCGATGTTCGTGCGGCGCGAGGCCTTTGCGGCGACCGGCGGATTTCCCGAGATCGCGTTGATGGAGGACATTACGTTCGCGCGCAACCTCAAGCGCGTATCGCGGCCGCTCAACCTGCGCGCGCGTGTCACGACGTCCGGCCGCCGCTGGGAGCAGCGCGGTGTCGTGCGCACGATCATGCTGATGTGGCGGCTGCGGCTGGCTTATTTTCTTGGCGCGAAGCCGGGCGATCTCGCGCGCCGCTACGAATATCACCCCAGTAGCCCTTGTAGCCCGGATGAAGCCTAAAGCGCGGCTGTACGCGCGTCTTCGACGCGCTATGGCGAAATCCGGGATGATGTTCCCGCATTGCACTGCGCTTCATGCGGGCTACGATCAAACCCGTCCCTCCAGCGCGCGCATGAATATGGTGCGCACGGCGCGGCGGTCGAGCTTCACCGGATTGCCGCCCGCGGTCGGATCCTCGGGCGCCATCTTCACGATGGTGTCGACCTTGTCGTCGCCGACCTTCAGCCCCTCGAGCGTATGCGGCACGCCCGACTGCTCGCGCAGCTCGAGCACGAAATCCATGAAGGCACGGAAATTCGGCTTCAGGCCGATATAGGCCGAAAGGCGCTTGATCTTGTCCTCGATCGCCTTGCGATTGAACGCCAGCACATAAGGCACGAACACCGCATTGGTCAGCCCGTGATGCGTGTCGTAGAGCGCGCCGACGGGATGCGAGAGGGCGTGGATCGCGCCGAGCCCCTTCTGGAACGCGGTCGCGCCGGCCGCGGCGGCCGCCATCATGTGGGCGCGTGCCTCGATGTTGCTGCCGTCCTTCACGGCGGCAACGAGGTTCTGCTTTACCAGCCGCACGCCCTCGACCGCGATGCCGTCCGCCAGCGGATGATACGAGTCGACGCAATACGCTTCGAGCGCGTGGCTGAATGCATCCATGCCGGTGCCGGCCGTAATGATCGGCGGCATGCCGACCGTCAGTTCCGGATCGCAGATCGTGATCTTGGGCAGCATGGCCGGATGGAAGATGATCTTCTTAGTATGCGTCTTCTCGTTGGTGATGACAGCGGCGCGGCCGACTTCCGAACCGGTGCCGGCGGTGGTCGGCACCGCGACGATCGGCGCGATCACGGAAGCGTCCGCGCGCGTCCACCAGTCGCCGACGTCCTCGAAGTCGAACACCGAGCGGGTCTGGCCCTTCATGAAGGCGATCAACTTGCCGGCATCGAGCGCCGAGCCGCCGCCGAACGCCACCACGCCATCGTGTCCGCCGGCGTTGAATGCCGCGATACCGGCAGCAAGATTAGCCTCGACCGGATTGGGCTGCACGTCGGAGAACAGCGTCGCCGCAACGCCGGCGGCGCTCAGCGTCTCCACCGCCTTCGCGGTCATCGGCATCTTGGCGACGGTCGAGTCGGTCACGAGCAGCGGATTGCGCATGCCCGCGGCCTTCACATGATCGCCGAGTTCGCTGATCCGCCCGGCGCCGAAGCGCACCGTGGTCGGGTAATTCCAGTTGCCGCGCAGGTCCATTCCGATTTCCCTTCTTTCTTCAACCCTCATCCTGAGGAGCCCGCGTAGGGGGCGTCTCGAAGGATGGCCACAAGTTTCTCGTCCGTCCTTCGAGACGCGTCCTTCGGACGCTCCTCAGGACGAGGCAGCAGTCAGACTTCCCTCAAGTGATAACTCTTCGGCCGCGTCAGCGACTCGTAGCCGACGCGCGAGAGCGTCGCGCCGCGGCCAGTGTCTTTAACTCCGGTCCACGCGAGGCCCGGATCGAGATA
>JBBWZU010000758.1:0-3165 GCA_039649225.1 Hyphomicrobiales bacterium
CGCCGACGACCGTATAGGGCGGCACGTCGCGGCTGACGACGGCGCCCGCCGCGATGACCGCGCCGTCGCCGATGGTCACGCCGGGCAGGATGATGGCGCCATGGCCGATCCAGCAGTCATTGCCGACAATCACCTTCGCGGCGCGCCGGTCGGCGAAGAAACCATGATCGCGGGTGGCGGCGGTGTCGTAATATTCCGGGCAATAGGTAAAGCGATGCTGCGCCGGACGATCCATCGGATGGTTCGGCGCACCGATCCGCACCGAATTGGCAATCGCCGTGAATTTGCCGATCGCCGCATCGGCGACCTCGCAATTTTCACCAAGGTAGGAATAATCACCCAGGCACGAATATTCGATCCGCGTGTTGCGCAGCACTTCGCAGCGCCGGCCGATATCCGCCGCACGCAGCCGAACGGTTTCGTGGATGACGGTTTGGGCGATTTTGGGGGTTGTCGGATTTTCCATGCGCGATCCTAGAGTCAGGAATTTTGCGTGCGCCAGCGGGAGATTTTCCCGCAGGATCCTCGCGCAAAAAAACATAGCTGCTGTGTCCTAGCTTGCGCGGACGACAGCGATGTGGCGCTGCACAGAGTGCGCCGAACCATCGGCTTGCGCCGTGCCGCGCGTCCCATTCCGCTACGGAGGTGGAGCGAATTATCCCCGTAATTCCGCAGCTTAGTTGAGAATTGGAACGAGTCTGGAACGAATCGCGGCCGAATCGGAACTCACCGATTCGTCACATAGGGCTCGCGGTCAGCGCGTCGAAACAACACAAGATCGGGTAGCCACAGGGGCGCAAGTGACAGCGCGGTGACGAAAGTTATTAACAGGGGCACGGACTCCACAGAGGCACAGAGTCAAGAATGAATGTGTGAGTTCTCCCGCGAATTTCCGCAAATGCCGCATGCGCTGAACCATGTAGTCTGCCGCGCAACAAGAACCGGGAGGATCCATGCGCAGCCTGTTCGGCGCTTTTGTCACCCTATGTCTCTGGGCCGGCGCGGCCCATGCGGAAACCTATCCGTCGCGGCAGATCACCATCGTGGTACCGTTCGCGGCCGGCAGCGGCACGGACTCGATCGCCCGCATCATCGGACAGCAGCTTTCGGTCGCGCTGAAGCAGAGCGTGGTGATCGAAAATAAAGTGGGCGCGAGCGGCGTCCTCGCGGCGACCTATGTGGCGCGCTCGGCGCCCGATGGTTACACGCTGCTGATGGCGACGAACTCGACGCATTCGGCCAATCCGTTCCTGTTCAAGTCCCTCTCCTACGATCCCGTGAAGGACTTCGCGCCGGTCGCGCGCGCCGGCTCCTACGTGTTCATGCTGGTGGTCAACAAGGACCTGCCGGCCACGACGCTGGGCGAGCTCGTCGCCCATGCGAAAGCCAATCCCGGCAAGCTCACTTATGCGAGCGGCAACACCACCGGCATCGTGGCGGGCGAGACGCTGAAAAGCCGCGCCAGTATCGACGTGCTGCAAGTGCCCTACAAGAGCACGCCACCGGCGCTCAACGACGTGATCGGCGGGCGCGTCTCGATGATGTTCATCGATCTCGCGCCGGGGCTGGAACACGTGCGCGCCGGAACGCTGCGCGCGCTCGCGGTGACGACCAGGGAGCGCAGCGCACTGCTGCCCGACCTGCCCTCGCTGCATGAAGCCGGCATCCCGGGCTACGACGTCACCTCATGGGCCGGCTTGTTCGCGCCCGCCGGCACGCCGGGCGAGATCGTGACGCGACTGAACGACGAGGTGCGAAAGATCATCGCGGACCCGGACGCGAAGGCGAAAATCGCCGTGACAGGGTTCGACGCATTTTCCGGCCCGCCCGAGACGCTCGCGGCCTTCGTGCAGTCGGAGCTGGCGACCTGGGGCAAGTTGATCAAGGACGCCGGGATCGAGCCGCAGTAGTTTTCGCCCTCATCCTGAGGAGCGTGCGAAGCACGCGTCTCGAAGGATGGCCGCGTACTCGGAGTGCCCGCCCTCGCCCTTCGAGGCTCGCCCAAGCGGGCGAGCACCTCAGGATGAGGGCTCTGCGGCTAGCCATCCGGCTTCTCGCCCGTCCCGATTTCCCGCGTCCCGAGCGCGTCGGCGAGACGCGACTGGGCGGAGCCCGGGCGCAGCGGCTTTTGCTGGCTCTCGTGCGGCGCCCAGCCGGAGAGCCAGACGATCTCGAAGGTCGCGCGGATCTTGCCGTCGCTGTCGGCGAAGCGTTTGGCGTAAATCTCCGCCATACGCAGCAGCGTCGCGCGGCGCAGCGGCGTGCGGCGGCGCTCGGCGAGCGCATTGGTCGCGCCCATGCGGCGCAGCTCCGCCATCAGGGTAAAGGCGGACGAATAGCGCACGGTCAGCCGGTCCACGTCGGTCACCGGCAGCGCCAGGCCGGCGCGCTGCAGCAGTCCGCCCATTTGGCGCACGTCAATGAATGAAGCGACGTGCGGCGAGACGCCGCCCTCGAGCTCAGCTTCCGCCTCGGCGAACGACTGGCGCAACTCGGTCAGCGTGTCGCCGCCGAGCATCGCGGCGAGGAACAGCCCGTCGGGCTTGAGCGCGCGGCGGATCTGGATGAGCGCGCCCGGCAGATCATTGACGAATTGCAGCGCCAGCGCCGAGACGACGAGATCGAGTGCGCCGTCACGGAACGGCAGCGCCTCTTCGTCGGCCGCGACTGCGGGGGCGTCCTGCGCGGCCACGTCGGGATTGGCGGCGATCAGCGTGCCGATCGATGCGAGACCCGTGCATGCGGCGCGCACCGCTTCGGTCGGGGTACCGAGATCGACCGCGATGTCGAATTGCCGCAGCACGGCACCGAGGCGCTCGGCAAGATCGGCGGCGACGCGATCCAGCAGGAATGTCTCCGGTCCGAGTGCGCGCGCCCGCCGCCGGCGGGAGCGCAGCAGCGGTCGGTCGAAAATGATCGGATTGCCTGACATTCCCACTCCGTCATGAACCCGCTACCGTATCCCCATGGACACCGCCGCGACAGTGGAGCCCTCCCGTCTTGCGCGCCTCGCCCGCGGCTTGCGCGCGAGCCTGCGGACCGGCGCGCGTCTTGGTCTCGACGTCGCGCTGCCGCGTCTGTGTCCCTCCTGCCGCGATCTCGTCACTGACAATGGCGTCTGCCCGACCTGCTGGGGCAAGCTCGCCTTCATCGCGCCGCCTTATT
>JBBWZU010000761.1:0-4425 GCA_039649225.1 Hyphomicrobiales bacterium
TTCAGGACTTCTTCCTCAATCGGGCCGACGCCGCATATCGAGCGATGCTCGACGGTATCCGGCGCTTTAAGGATCGCGAAATTTTTCCTGGACCGTGGGTGGTGGTCAACGCGTGGGCGATCTTCGACCGCAGGAGCGAGTGGCCCGCGGGTGACTACACCAACAATCCTGCCCACGCTTTCCACGCGCTGATCGAGGAAGCCGCGTCCGCCGGGATCGATGTCGTTTTCGCCGCCGGCAATTGTGGGCAATACTGCCCAAGCGAACGCTGCGGGCCGCGCGATCGTGGCCCGGGCAACAGCATCCTTGGCGCGAACTCGTACAGTTCGGTTCTGACGGTCGGCGCCGTTCGCGCCGACACGATGTGGCTTGGCTATTCGTCTCAGGGGCCCGGTCAATCGATGCTCGAAACCGCAAAGCCCGACCTGTGCGCGCCGAGTCAGTTTCGCGAGGACCAAGACGCCTACACGATCAACACCGGGACTTCGACATCGGCCGCGCTCGCGGCGGGTGTCGTTGCAGCGCTGCGCAGCAACTGGGATTCCAGCCAGGTCTCACCCCAGGAGCTCAGGGATATTCTGAATCGAACCGCGCGGCCGGCGGGCGGCACCGGAAGCGACAACAGGCTCGGCAGCGGCGTGCTCGATGCGGCGCGTGCCTATGATGAGTTGAAGTCCAAATTTCCCTGAATCGAAAATAGCTCAGACAGCGGTTTTCATTTCATAGGCACGACGCATCCGCTGCGACAGTCCAGAGAGCGAACGAATGGCCGACTCGATTGCAGTCGCAAGTTGGCCCGCTGCGCCGCCGGGCAGTTGAGGCCGGCGCCCACCGCGCCACACCGATCCGCACAAAACCGCCGCCGCCGGGCCGCGCACGGCTGAACAATGCCGATCACGGCGCTCGCGCGCCGGCGGGTGCTCGGGCACAACTATGGACAACGCAAACGTCAACCGGAGCCCTTTCTGATCGCTTTCGCCTTCAGCCGGTGTCTCGCCTTGTCAGCCTGACACCGGTTGTCGGGAGGTGGTTTCCCCGATCCCCCCGCCATCTCCTCGACGCGCGCGGCTTGTGCCAACCGGCCGCGCGCGATTTTTTTGCGCGATGCGTTGAATTAGCTCCGTCATGCCCGGGCTTGTCCCGGGCATCAACGCCTTGCTTCTTTGCAGCGAGTAAGACGCGGATCGCCGGACGTTAGGGCGTTCATGTCCGCCTTCGACAGCCTATTGACCGGCCATGACAGAGGACGGTTGCCCAATTGGCGCGGATGTCAGTAGACCATCCTCATGCGATGCCGTGGCGCTTCCAAAGCGCGGCTACATCGGCGTCGCTTGCGACGCCAGAGCGATGAGCAGCTTCAATCGCCGCCTTTTCTTCCGTGTTGAGCACATACACACCGATGCGCCGCGCCTCGATTTCGCGCGCGACTTCGGCGAGTTCCTCCTGATCTTCGTCGGGCCAAGTCGGAATTCGATTCAGAACGTCTTTTGTAGTCTGGTTCATGCTGGGAAACATAGCATGTCGGCCCCTTGGGCGAAGCGTTTGCGTCTCCAAGGGCGTGGCCGATTTCTTTGCCAGACCGGCCAATACGGCTACAAAAACAGCTGAGAACAACGAGCCAGATGGTGGGCGCTATAGGGATTGAACCTATGACCTCTCCCGTGTGAAGGGAACGCTCTCCCGCTGAGCTAAGCGCCCGAAAGCATCTGGTCGAAGTGGCCGCTGTTTAAGGGTCCGTGCCGACCGGTGTCAACCAAGCGTTCTGGCGATCGCCCGACGGCGATCGCGCCCGCCGCCCCGTCGCGGCCGATCCGGCCGCCGAAACGTCACTGCTTCGGCGCCGCCGAGGCCTGCTTCTTCGGCGCGCGTGGCCGCTTGCGGTTCGGGGCGGGAGGAGGCGCTGGCTGAAGCTGGGCATAGACCGGGTTCGGCGCCACCTCGATGGCCGGCGCCCCCGAATTGCCGGCCGCAAGGTCCGGGACCGCGCCGTCGGCGCGCGGCATCACCGCCACGGTCTGCGGCAGGTAGCCATTGAGCGAATAGCTGACCGAGAATTCGCGGTCCGCCGGCACCGGGATCATGCAGGGCGTGCGGCAACCCGGGCCGAGCGAGGTTTTCGCGTCCGCGCCCGGCGGATCGGATTCGATGGTGAGCGAAACATTGGAGCCGCCGCCAAGGCTCGCGCCAACGCTCGACATGCTGGGCAGGAAATCCCAGCTCGGCGTCCATGATGAACAACCGGCGACCGACAGTGCGCCAACCAGGGCGCCTACACGTACAAGAGGAGTCATCGCTGCGCTTTTCCCCGACCAGTCCCCCCGGCCGCCACCCTGCGGACTCTGCGAGTCCGCCAGCGGACCCTACAGATCCGCCCACGGACTCTATCAGTCCGCCACGGGCCCTGCGAGTCCGCGCATGGAGTTTACGAGCCCTCCGGCCCGGACGCAACCGGTGTTAGGGGAAGAAGGCCGCAGCGGCAAGCCAGCAATCGCCGCTAAGTCATTGTACAATCAAATCTTGTAGGCCGTGCGCAGGCCGCCCCAATGCTTGCCGAACACCCGGATCGGCGCGTCGATCTCGCGCATCATGACAACCACGCCGTTGCCCATGTCGCGCGGATAACTCTGGATCAGAGCCGGGCGGACGTTGCGCGCCGCGCACAGGCCCGCGCGGTCGTCGAAAATGCGCCGGTTGCGGCAATTTGCCGTGTTCCAGGCCGGATCGTCCAGCTTCTGCGGCTGTGAATAGATGCGATTGTGCACCGGCAGGTAGGCATTGCGGTCGACCGCCGCGCAGAACGTCATGCGCGTGTCGGAGGCGAGCAGGGGCTCCTGGATCGGCGGCAACAGCGATTCCAGAACGTCCAGCGCGCGGGTGCGGAACTGGACCGGGTTGGTGCCGGCGATCGGCACATACTCAGTGTCGTATAGCGCATCGCGCGTGAGGCGCCCCGATTGCACCGCGCTCTCGATTGCCTGCGCGATGGCATTGGCGGCCTTGACGGCGCGATCGACGAAGTCCTGGTTCTCGGCCCGGATCGCATCGAGACGGGCCCGCAGCGCGGCGCGCGCCGTGGGGTCGAGTTCGGCGAATTCCACATGCAGCCCGAGCGTCGAACGCGCCACGATGCGCCCGCGCGCGCGGCCGACGCCGCTGATATCCGCGTCGACCGGCGCGCCGGCTTTGAGTTTTTCGGCATCGCTGCTGCGCACCAGCATGCCGCCTTCCGAAAGGTCGACCGTCTGGCCGCGGATGTTGCTGCCGCCGTTGTCGCGGCCGCCTTGGCGCAGCGTCACGGCCAAGTCGCAGGGCAGTCGGTCGTGCCGCCGCCGTCGCCGATTTCGGTCTGGCGCAAGAACGTAACGAAGCGGGTCTGCAGCTTGGCGGCAAGCCGCGCGGCGTCCTGCCCGGAACGATCGATCGCGGCGCCGCTCGCCTCGGCGCGCGCGGCGGCGGATTTGATTTCGTTGGCGCTGTCGCCGACCGAAGCCACGAAGGTCGAGGAATCGGCGGCGGCGCGCGAAATCTCCGCCGTGGTCGCGGTCTGCTCTTCGATCGCGTTGGCAACCGCCGCAAACACTGGTCTGATCGCCGCGATCGCCGTCATGATGCGGTTCACGGCGGTCATCGATTCCTGCGCGTCGCGCTGCAGCTGATCGATCTTGCGGCCGATCTCCTCGGTCGCGTTCTGCGTCGCGGTCGAGAGGGATTTCACTTCGTTCGCCACCACCGCAAAGCCGCGGCCGGCGTCGCCTGCACGCACCGCCTCGATCGTGGCATTGAGCGCGAGCAGGTTGGTCTGCTTGGCGATGGCCGAGATCAGGCTCACCACATTGGTGATCTCGGCGGATGACGCTTTCAGGCCATCGACGCTCTTGCCCGCGGCGTCCGCGGCCGTGCCGGCATCGTCCGTCAGCGTCCCGGCCTCGCGCACCTGGCGGCCGATCTCGCCCGAGGACTCCGCGAATTCCTCCGTGGCGGTCGCAAGATGCGCGGCGTTCTCGGTTGCCTGCGTGGTCATCGCGGCTAGCGTTTCGCTTTGTCCGCGGATCGCGCCCAAAATCCCGGCCGACTCGCGCGTGCCGGCGCGCACCGCGTCGGAGGCGCGCAGCACGTCGCGGATCATGGCCGCAAGGTCGACCTCGATCAGGTCGATCGTCTCGCGGATCGCCACCATCTTGGTCTGCGCGGTCTCGCTGCCGGTTTCCGGCGCGGTGGGCGGCGTTTCGATTTCCGGGAGGGAAGTCGTGTCGCGGCTGCGCAGACGGCTCATGAGGCTTGGAAGCATGTGACGCTGACCGGCGGTGCGTGTGATCCCCTCGCCAAGCGTCAACCCGCCTGAGGGTCTGCCCGTTATCCCGGCAAACGCTTACCGTATGGTTAATCGACGCTTAATCTCAACTTACGCGTGGGTATCATATTACG
>JBBWZU010000795.1:0-12848 GCA_039649225.1 Hyphomicrobiales bacterium
GACGACGGAACGTCGACGATGGCATCGACATTCTCCTGGTCAAGCCAGCGCCGCGCGACCGAGAGACCGGTGTCGACCTTCAACAGAAAGTCGCCGCTGACCACCTCGATCGGCTTGCCGAGCAAAGCGCCGCCGAAGTCTTCCACCGCCATTTTAGCGGCCGTCACCGAACCAAGGCCGGTATTCGTCGCCGCGGGGCCGCTGATATCGGTCAGCACGCCGAGCTTGATCGCCTCGCCGGTGTGTTGCGCTTGTGCCGGGTATGGGACGGCCGCAAGCCCCAATGCGAGCGAGAATGCCCAGATGACCTTCATGGCTTTGCCTCCCAGAGTGTTTTTGTGCGATCGCTTTGCGGCCTACTTGGCGTTGGGCAAGAATGTTCGTCGATGCCCCCGATGCGGCCGTGCACGGGATGCACAAGGCGCCCGGCTTACGCGGTTTCGCCCGTCGCCATCGCCATGCCGACGATCCAGTCGCGGATCGGCGCCTGATAGACCACGTTCGCCTTGATCGGACCGGCGGCAGATTGTGCGGCGAATGCCGCCACCCAGCTGCGAACCTCGTGGGCGGCGCGGCCGCCGTCGCGCGTGATCGCGTCATCGTCATAGCTGTCGAACCTGGTCAGGTCGTCGCTTTCAATCACCGCCAGGAAGCCGCGATCCCAGTCCTCATTCAGGTCGCGCAGATTACCCTTGCCGGCCACGAAGTCCTTGCCGGCCGCGAGCGTGCGCTGTTGGCGCATCGCGCGTGCCTCGGGGCTCGGATTGCGTCCGGCAATCAGGGTCTCCTGAACCTCGGCCGGCGCCGTGGCGATCGCCGGCACGGGCGGGTCATGCGAGAGACCGCCGGATCCAACGAGCAGGATCTTCATGTCGAGGCTGAGCGCGAAGCGGCCGACCGCCTCGCCGAACCGGCGCACGCGCGCCATGCTGGGGCGCGGCGGTGCGGCCGCGTTGATGAACACCGGAATTACCGGATATTCGCGCAGCGAACCGGTCAAAGCGGCGAGCGGTTGCGCGAAGGCGTGATCGACCTGCATGCGGTAGGAGATGTTGACGTCGAAGCCTTCGCGGCTCATCGCATCGACGAAACGAATGGCGAGATTTTCATCCGCGCTGAGCGGGCCCGGCGGGCTGTTGTAGTCGCCGACCGACTCGGCGCGGGCGCCGACGCAGAACGCCGGCATCATGTCGTAAAAGAAGCCGTTGAAATGATCCGGCGCCAGCATCAGGACGAGCTCGGGCCGGTAAGCCGTGACCTCGTCGGCCAGGCGTTTGAGCTGCGCGCGCACCTGCCGCTCGGTCTCCTCGCCCGGCGAGACCAGGCCGATGAACGGCGAGTGCGACATGCAGATGGTCTTGAGCGTCATCTCGCATTCCTCCGGCTGCTTCACTCGGCCGGATAGCGAGGCGGCGCAATGGTCACAGCGGGCGTGTGCACGATGTGCACGCGGCCGAAGGCCGCTCTTGTGCCGGCGTTGAAAACCCTGTGCCGTCGGCGCCATGAACCAGGCACAACCCGAGCCGAACGATCCCGATTTGCGGACCGACGTGCTGATCGTCGGCGCGGGGCCGGTCGGCCTGACGGTCGCGAATTTCCTTGGGCTCTACGGCGTCAGCGCGGTCGTGATCGAGCGCGGCGACGCGCTGATCGACTACCCGCGCGGGGTCGGGATGGATGACGAATGCCTGCGCGTGTTCCAGGCCATCGGCCTGGTCGATGAGGTACGCACGCATACGACGCCGGACCAGTGGCTGCGGTTCCTCACCGCGCGCGGGCGCTGCTTCGCATCGGTTGAGCCACGCACGCGCGAGTTCGGCTGGCCGCGGCGCAATGCATTCATCCAGCCGCTCGTCGATCGCGTGCTGTATGAGGGGCTGCGGCGTTTTCCGAATATTGCACTGCATTTCGGGCATTCGCTTGAGACCTTCCACGAGACCGGTCATGGTGTGATCGCAGAATTGCGCGACGCTGCGGGCGCGCCGCGTACCGTTGCGGCGCAGTTTATCGTCGGCGCCGACGGCGGGCGCAGCACGGTGCGCAAGATCCTCGGCATCCGTTTCGAGGGAGAAACCGAGTCGACGCGCTGGGTCGTGATCGACTTGCGCAACGATCCGATCGGCGTGCCGGACGCGTACCTGCGTTGCATCCCGTCGCGGCCTTACGTGTCGATGGCGCTGCCGCATGGCGTGCGCCGCGTCGAATTCATGGTGTTGGGCGACGAGACGGAAGAGCAGCTCTGCTCGCCGGAGGGCGCGCGCAAGCTCCTGCGCGCCGTGATGCCTCATCCCGAGCAGGCCGACATCATCCGCGGTCGCGTCTATACGCATCACGCGAGGCTCGCCGGACAATTCCGCAAGGGCCGCGCGCTGCTTGCGGGCGACGCCGCGCACCTGATGCCGGTGTGGCAGGGGCAAGGCTACAACAGCGGCATTCGCGATGCGAACAACATCGCGTGGAAGCTCGCGCTGATCCACCGCGGGCTCGCCGATGCGGCATTGCTTGAGACCTACGACGTGGAGCGCCGCGAACACGCCGCCGCCATGATCCAGCTCTCGGTCATCGCGGGCCGCATCTTTTCGCCGACCAATAGATGGCTCGCCGCGCTGCGTGACGCGCTGACGCTCCTGCTCAACATGATCCCGAGCGTAAAAAATTACTTTCTCCAGATGCGTTTCAAACCGATGCCGCGCTATGCCGCTGGTGCCGTGGTGCATGACAAGACGGGCGGCAGGATCGCCGCATCGTCCCCGGTCGGCCGCCTGTTCATTCAGCCGGACGTGCGCGTCGCGTCCGGCGCGACGGTGAAACTCGACGATGCGCTCGGGCCGTGGTTCGCCGTGGTGGCATGGGCGGTCGATCCGGCGCGCCATATGAGCGCTGCCACACGCGAATTCTGGATGCGGCTCGGCGCGCGGTTCGTGACCGTGATGCCATCGGTGCAGATGAGCGCGGACGAGGCCGTGAAGACCAGCGACACCACGCTTGTTCTCGGCGATAGCGGAGCGCTGAAGGAATGGTTCGGCGGCCACAAGCTTGCGTTCGTGATCCTGCGACCGGACCGCTTCGTGGCGGCCGGCGGAGGCTCGGCGCAGATGATCGACGACGTCACGCTGCGATTTGGCGCGGTGCTCCGCGCCGGGCCAGCGACGGAAGCGCCCGCCAAAGCGATCCCGGCCGCCGCCTGACCCGCGGCCGCCTCATGCCGTGAAGGATGAAATCTGCTCGCCCTTTAGGAAGGCCATGTGGATGCGGTTGAACGTATCGGCATCCTCGAATTGTGGCCAGTGTCCGCAATGGTCCATGACGACGAGCGATGCGCCCGGAATGAGCGAGGCGATACGGCGGCCTTCGTCGACGGGATTGGTGGGATCGTGCGTGGTCCATAGCACCAGCGTCGGTGCGGCGATGCGGCTCCAGTCGGCGTCGGCCAGGAGATTGCGTTTGCGGACATCCATCTCCTGCAGCACCAGCGCATTGCGCATCGCCTGGCCAAAGCCTTCCGCCGCGTAGATCGCCTGCCGGGTCGCGACGAGATCGTCGGTAACGACCGCCTTGTCGGCCATCAGCCATTCCAGCCGCGCTTTGATGAACTCCCAGGTCGGGCTGTCGGCGGCGCGCTGCGAGAGCTCCTTGATGCGCGCCATGACCTCAGGCCGCGCGGCCGATCCGCCGGTCGTGTTGAGCACGAGCCTTGCGAGCCGATCGGGATGCATCAGCGCGAAGCGCGCCGCAACCCAACCGCCGAGCGACTCGCCCGAGATATGCGCCCGCTCGATCCTCATCGCGTCGAGGAAACGCAGCAGATGGTCGACATAGGTATCGATCTCGAGCGGGCGGTCGGGCTTGTCGGTCCAGCCGTGGCCGATCATGTCGATCGCGTAGCTGCGGAAATGCTTTCCGTGCGGCCCAAGATTGCGGCAGTACGCCTCGGCGTGCCCGCCGGTGCCATGTAGCAGCACCAACGGTTGCGCCTCGGGATCGCCGGACGCAAGGACGCGCGTGCGCAATCCTCCGGCGTCGATCCACTCCTGGCTGAAGCTGACACCACGCAGATCCGCCCATAGGCTCGAATAGGTCATTCCCGCCTCGCGTTTGCGCTCGCGCGTTTCCTTGACGGGAGCTTGGGCGGCGGGATCACGAAAGCAATGCAGCAGCAGCGCGTGTGCATGGCGCGCACACGGCGTCCGGCTGGCTTGGCCTAGTTGGCCGGCGTGGTTCCCGCATACTGATCGAGCGCGGCGATCTGCGTCTCGATGGCCGCCACGGATTCGCGCATGGCCGGGAGGTACCGGTCCGCGGCATCGCTCGGCGTCATGGCGGTGCGGAAGAAGACGAGGTTGAGCGCGCCGGCTACGCCGATCGGCGAGCGGATGGCGGTCGCGATCGCGCCGATATGCGAGTCGACCAACCCGACCGCCGACGCATAGCCTTGCGTTTGCGTCTCCTGGATCATGGCGCGTACGTAGCCGGTCTCGCGCGCTTCGGCCGCATCGGGCTGGTTCGACTGCGCGATCATGCGCAGCATGAGATCGCGTTCCTTCTCCGAAGCCGCAGCGAGCACGGCACGGCCCATCGCGGTGCGCAGGGTTGGACGGCTCTTGCCGATCATGGACCGGTGCACCGAATAAGGGCTGAAACGGTGCGTTGTCTCGCGGATGATCATCGCACCTTGCTCAAAGGTCGCGAAATCGGTCGGCCAGAGCACCTTGGCAAGCAATTTGCCGAGCTCGGGTGAGACGATGCGCGTGACGTGATCGAGATCAGTGAAGCCTTCGCTGAGCTGGCGCACCGCAAGCGTCAGGCCGTAATGGTCGTCCGACGTCCGCACGACGAAGCCTTCGCGCTCCAGCGTCTCCAGCAACCGATAGGCGGTCGTGCGATCGATCCCGGTTTCGGCCGCGATCTCGCCGGGACGCGCCCGACCAGTGCGGCTGAGCTCCATCAGCACCTTGAGCCCGCGGGCGAGCGCTCTGACGTGACGATAACGATAGGCCGGCGCGGCCACGCTGAACGCCTCCCCTGGCATCGATATGCAGGGCTGCTGGTGCCCCGACCATCCAGCACAGTGTGCACACAAATGGACATATCGGCCAGGAAGCAAGCGAGACGCCGCCGTGCTGGTCACAATGCCGTCGCTTCACAAGAACAACAGGCCGCCGAGGCCAAGTGCTATGAGGCCGACACTGATGGTCTTTGCGACAACCAATGGCCGCCAAAGCGCCCTCAGTTCTGCCTGATCGGCGAAACGTTCTTCCGCCGTCGTCTGCTCGCGAACGGCCAGTTGCCTGGCGTAGAGGCTCGGTGAATAGCCGCCGCCGACGCCGTGCTTTTCCAGATCGTAGCGCACCGCCGCAAAGCCGATCATCAAACCGGCCAGCATGATGCCGAGAAAGCCGCCGAAGTAGGAGCCAATGACCGCGATGATGACCCCGCTCAGCGCGGCGCAGGCCGGAAGCCAGTTGTCGAGGTTCTTGGGCATCATGTGTCCTCGGTCGTCATTTTACGCCCGAACGTCCGGGCGAGCTACCTCCGAGAGAGGCGATCGGGCGGCCGGTATTCCGTACCCAATTCGACGTAACCACATATCGATGATGTGAGCAGAACGGATCGTGAATCAAGCGGCTTTCTCTTGACTCAACGGAACCCTCGGCCAGACTCCAGTCCTCCATTTTCTGTTGAGTAGGAGTGTCCCGTGGCACCGCGTCCGTACTGGAAGGGTTACCTCAAGCTCTCGCTGGTTTCCTGTCCCATTGCCCTCACGCCCGCCACGTCGAGCTCCGAAAAGGTCTCGTTCCGGCAGGTGAACAAGGAGACCGGCAACCGCATCCGCTACAAGAAGGTGGACACGGAGACCGATGAGGAAGTGCCGAGCGATCAGATCGGCAAAGGCTACGAGGTCGGCAAGAACGAATTTCTGATCATGGACGATGAGGAGCTGGAAGCGGTCGAGCTTGAGAGCAATCACACCATCGACATCGACCAGTTCGTGCCGTTCGCGCAGATCGACAAGCGCTACTACGACCAGCCTTATTATATCGTGCCGAACGACGAGGTCGGCGCGGAGGCGTTCGCCGTCATCCGCAAGGCGATGGAAGGCAAAGGCGTCACCGCGCTCGGCCGCGTGGTGATGAACAAGCGCGAGCGCGTGATTGCGCTGGAGCCGTGGGGCAAGGGCCTGATCGGCACCACGCTGCACTATGCCTACGAGGTGCGCAAAGCCGACGACTATTTCGACGACATCCCGGATGTGAATATCCCGAACGATATGCTCAAGCTCGCCGAGCACATCGTAGAGTCCAAGGAAGGCGACTTCCAGCCCGATCTGTTCGTCGACCATTACGAGACAGCGCTGGTCGAGATCATCCGCAAGAAGCAGGCCCACGTGCCGGTGAGGAAAGGCGCGGGCAAGGTCGAAGCGCCGAAGAACGTCATCAACCTGATGGATGCGTTGCGGCGGTCGGTTCAGGGGAGCGATGCAAAGCCGGCCGCCAAGGCAACTGAGACAAAGCCCGCGGCGCCGGCCAAGGCCACGGCGAAGAAGGGCAAGAAGCGCGTCGAAGGCCAGCGCGAGATGCTGCTGCCGATCGCCGGCAAGAAGAAGGACGCCGCCAAGGAGACCAAGCCGGCGGCCCGGCGCAAGGCGAGCTAGTTTTTCGGCAGAGGGTGAAAGCCCTCTGACGACCGCGCCACATTACCAATTCTTAACAAGAACGATTGCAGATCCGATGCGTTGTCTGGGCAAACAACCATTGAATGGAGAAGTCATGACACGCACCCTGATCGCCGTTGCAGTCGCGGCGGCCGTGATCGCACCGGCTGCGGCCAATGCGGGAAGCCAGCGCCATCACAAGCATCAGCACCTCAGCTACCACCATCAGGCTTATCGGCATCAGGCCTATCATGGCGGCGCGATGTGGCGCGCGCCCGTTTCCATGCAGCGTCGCGTAGGCCCGCCGTGGGCTGGTCCCGCCGAGTGCTACGAGGACCTGGGCTACGGCCGGTACGAGTCCTGCGATACGTCCAACTAAGCTCCGAACCGCGACGTGATAACGCCGGCACCTCTGCCGGCGTTATCATGCGTCTGGTACCGGATCGCAAAGGCGTCGATGGGTGGATGGCCGGAGCCGGCCATGACGAGCAAGCCGGCCAAGCAGACGGAAACAGCCTTAGAGCCGATCGAACGCGTCCCAGAAGGAATCCGGGATATCTTGCCGAAGTAGCGCCAGGTTGGCTGCAACCTCGCCGGCACCGCGCATCCCGGTGACGACGCTTGCGACCGGCCGGTAGCGCAATGGAAACTGCAGCGCAGCAGCCGCCAGCGGCACGTTGAATTGGGCGCAGAGGTTCTCGATCGCACGTACGCGTGTTAGGATCGTTTCATCCGCCGGGGTGTAGTCGTAGGTCGCCCCTGCGATTGCGCCGGTCGCGAGAATCCCGGAGTCGAACGGCGCCGCGGCCAGCACCGACACGTTTCTCGACGCGCATGAGGGCAGCAGCTCATCGCAGGCGGAGTGATCAAGCAGCGTGAGGCGCGCCGGCACCATGACGCAGTCGATGTCGGCCCGCGCCAGGAACGCGCAGGCGATGTCGAGATCCTTGGTGGCTGGGCCGAACGCTCCGATCGTGCCCGCGCCGCGCAATGCTTCCAATGCCTTGCATGCGCCCGCGACCGCCTCTTCGAGACGCTCAAAGACCCGCGCGCCGTGGTAGCGGCGATTGACGTCATGGATCAGCAACACGTCGACGCGGGAAAGTCCGAGCCGCGTAAGGCTTGCCTCAAGCGAGCGCATCACGCCGTCATAGGAATAGTCATATGCAATGTCGTGCGCCGGCGCTCCGACGAATCCGACGGTCTGCGGCGGCGCGTTCTGCCGCGGCACCACAAGCTTGCCGATCTTGGTCGACAGCGTGACGCGATCGCGCGGCATGGCTTGCAGCGCAGCGCCGAGCCGCATCTCGGCGAGGCCGCCGCCATATTGCGGCGCGCTGTCGAAATAGCGCAGCCCTGCGGCGAGCGCCGCGGCGACCGCGTCGGCTGCTTGGGCATCCGGCGTTTCACGCAGCAAGCCGCCGAGCGGCGCCGAACCGAAGCCGAGGCGGCAGACCTCGACCTGCGTGCGGCCGAGCCGAGCCGTTGTCGTCGGCTCGATCACGCGGAACGCGCCATGCCGTCATCGTGCACGAGCCGCACGCCGTATTGCGCGCCGAGCGCTTCCAGTTCGGCGAGCACGCCAAGCCCGACCGGAATGCCGTCGCGCCGGCGCTGCTCCAGGCTGAGCGCCTCGCGCTCGCCCGGCAGAAAGATGCGCGCGACGCCCGGCGCACGCTTGGCGTTGCGCATTTCGCCCACCGCCTTCTCCATGCGGCGGCGATAGACGGCAATGTCCTCGAACAGTGCGATCGGCAGCACGCCGAACAGATGCCCGATGTTCTGCGGATGCTCGAAGTCATCATACATATGCGTGACCTCGCTGCCGAAATTGGCGCCTGATAGCATGGTACTGAGCAGCCCGATGGTCAGCGTCAGCGCGTAACCCTTTGGCCCGCCGACCGGCTGCACGAAGCCCTTCAGCGCCTCGACCGCATCGGTCGTCGGCCGGCCGTCCGGCCCGACCGCCCAGTCGCCCGGGATCGCCTGGCCTTCCTTCGCCGCCACGATGATCTTCCCGCGCGCCGCAACCGAGCATGCCATATCGAGCACGATCGGATGCTCCTTGCCGGCCGGCAGCGCCACCGCGAAGGGATTGTTGCCGAGCCGCCCCTCGGCGCCGCCCCACGGCACCATGTGATTGATGCCGCCGATGGTGTAGCTCAGCCCGATCATGTCGTGCGCGCAGGCCATCTCGGCGAAGGCCGCGGCGGCGCCGTAGTGGTTGCTGTTGCGCACCGAGGCGAAGGCACACATGCCGCCGTGCTGCTTGCCTTTGTGGATCGCGATCTTCATCGCGCGCGAGCCCACGATCTGGCCCATGCCATTGTCGCCGTCGACCACCGCGGATGTCGGCGTCTCGCGCACGATCCTGATCTGCGGGCGCGGATTGGTCGCCTTGGCGGCGAGCCGCTGCACATAGATCGGCAATCGCACGATGCCGTGCGATTCCACGTCACGCAAATCGGCGAGCACGAGGTTGTCCATGATCGCGCGCGCCTCGTCCTCCGGCACGTCGACCTTGGTCAGGACCGCAACGCCGAAGGAAACCAGCGCCTGCTCGGACACCAGCCGCGTGTCGGATGCAATCATGTCCTCCCTCCCCTGCGCCTTGTGGACCTGTCCCTCGGACGGCCTTGCCGTCGAGATCCAGTATGGTACGTTGGTATGATAGGTCAACGGGTGGCGCGATGAAGGGCGGTTCGAACCTGGCGGTCGAGATCGAGGCGCGGCTGCGCCACGCGCCGATCGAGCGCGCACGCCTCTATGAACAGATTTCCTCGCACATCGAGGGGCTGATCGTGTCCGGCCGGCTGCAGCCGGGCGATACGCTGCCCTCCGAGCGCGAGCTGACGCAGCTGTTCTCGGTCGGGCGCACGGCGATCCGCGAGGCGCTGTTCGAGCTGCAGCGCAAAGGCGTGGTCGCGACGCAGAACGGAGCGCGGCCGGTGGTGGCGCGGCCGACGCCCGACGTGATCTTCGCGACCCTCTCCGGCTCGGTCGGGCTCTATCTCTCGACCGAGGGCGGGATGCACGATTTCCAGTATGCCCGCCGCATTCTGGAGGGCGGCGTGGTGCGCCAGGCCGCGCAAAAGGCGCGCGCGGCCGATCTCGCCCTGCTGGAGCAGGCGCTCGCGCGCAACGAAACTGCGCGGAGCGATCCCGTGGCCTTCATCCGCAGCGACGTCGATTTCCATCTCGCGATCGCCAAGGTGACCGGAAGCGAGATGATCGTCACGCTCTACCGCGCGCTGGATACCTGGCTGAGCGAACAGCGCTCCGAATCCGTCGGACCGAAAGGCTCGATGAGCGCTGCGCTGCGCTGTCATCGGCAGATCTACGAGGCGATCCGCAAGGGCGACGCGGACGCCGCCGAACGGGAGATGAACCGGCACCTGACCCAGGTGGAGGAATTTTACTGGCAGGCTCGAACCAAAAACGAATCGAAAAGCAAAAAGACGGCGGCGAAGGTCCGTCGTCACAGGGGAGGATAATCATGAAGCGCTACTGTCTTGCCATCGCGCTCGCCGTGATCAGCGCGTTCGTGCTGCCGCATGGCCGCGCCGGCGCGCAAGAGAAGATACTGAAATTCGCCACCATCCAGGCGACCGGCCAGCCTTCGTACAAGGGCATGGAGAAGATGGCGGAGCTGGTCGCGCAGCGCACCAATGGCGCGCTGAAGCTGCAGCTGTTCGCGGATGGCCAGCTCGGCACCGAGCAGGAGTCCACCGAGGGCGTGCAGTTCGGCACCGTCGATCTCTACATGGGTTCCTCCGGCGCGGTCGGTCGCTTCCTGCCGAGCCTCGAGGCGTTCGCGGCCCCTTATCTCTGGCGCGACGTCGATCACATGATGAAGGTCGTGCGCGGCCCGATTGGCGAGGAGATCAACAAGGAGATGATCGCCAAGACCGGCATCCGGCTGCTCGACATGGGTTGGTTCTTCGGTGCGCGCCATCTCGCGACCAAGGGTTTTGAGGTCAAGACGCCCGCCGACCTGAAAGGTCGCAAGATCCGGATGCAGCCGACCACGATCTACATCGAGACGATGCGCCAGATGGGAGCGAACGTCATCTCGATGGATTTCAAGGAGGTCTACACCGGCCTGCAGACCGGCGTGATCGAAGGCCTCGACAATCCGGCGAATGTCTATGCGGCGCGCGCCTTCTGGGAGGTGATCAACAATCTCAATCTCACCGGACACATCCTGCAGAACCAGGTCGTCATCATCAACGAGCCGCTGTTCAAAAGCCTGAAGCCCGAATGGCAGAAGGTTCTGGTCCAGGCCGCGATCGAGGCCGGCGACTACCAGACCGAGCTGACGCTCAAAAATGATACCGCCGCCGTCGATCAGCTCAAGCAGCACAACGTCAAGATCGTGCAGCCCGACATCGCGGCGTTCCGCGCCGCGACGGCGAATGTCCACAAGCAGTTCGAGGGCAAGTGGGCGAAGGGCTTTTTCGAGCGGATTCGCGACACGAAATAACCGCTCGTTCGACAGACACCCCAATGCAGCGCATCCTAAAGGTTCTCGACAACGCGGTGTGGATCGCGCTTGCGGCTCTCACCGCCGTGATGTCGCTCGCCATCCTGATCCAGGTGCTGTGCCGGGTCCTGCTCGGCACCGCGATCGTGTGGGCGGAAGAGTTTGCCGTCCTGCTGTTTGCCTGGATGATCTTTCTCGGCGCAGCCTATGGACAGCGCAATGACCAGCATCTCTCGATCGATACATTGCGCAGCATGCTCGGCCGCCGGGCGCAACTCGCCATGGATGCGCTACGCCTCATCGTGATCGCGGCCTGCTCGCTGGTCGCGATCCGGCAGGGCGTGATCCTGACGCAGCGCACCATGCCGCTGCTTTATCCGGCGATGGAGATCACGCGCGCGCTGCTCTATGCCAGCGTGCCGGTCTGTTTCGCCATCGGGCTTGTCTACATGGCGGCCGATGTCTATGGCCGGCTGCGCGGCACGTCGGCGGAGCGCGACGAATGATCTGGCTCCTGTTCGGCGGGTTCGTTCTGCTGCTCGCGCTGAACATTCCGGTCGCCTATTCGATGCTCGCGGTGTCGGTCGGCTATCTGGTGTGGAAGTGGGACATTCCGTTCATCGTCGTGGCGCAGCAGCTTGGCGCCGGCACCGATCAGTTCCTGCTGCTGTCCATCCCATTCTTCTATCTCGCCGGCGAGTTCATGGCGCATGGCGGGATCACGCTGCGACTGGTCGAGCTGGCGCGTGCGCTGGTCGGTCACTTCCGCGGCGGGCTCGGGCACGTGACGGTGATCTCCAGCATGCTGTTTTCCGGCATCAGCGGCTCGGCCGTCGCCGACATGGCGGCGCTCGGCAAGATCGAGATCGGCATGATGCGCGCAGCCGGCTACCCGCTCGGCTTTGCGGCTGCGATCAAGTCCGCCGCCGCGACGCTCGGGCCGATCATCCCGCCGAGCATCCCGCTCGTCGTCTATGGGTCTCTCACCGATACCTCGGTCGGCAAGCTGTTTCTCGCCGGCTTCGTGCCCGGATTCCTGATGACGGTCTTTCTGATGGCCGCCGTGACGGTGATTGCGACGCGGCGCGACTTCCCGCGCAGCGTATGGCTCGGCTGGCGCGTCCTGGCGCAGAAGATTTTTGCGTCGATTCCGGTGCTGATGCTGCCGGTGATCATCCTTGGTGGCATCTTCGGCGGATTCTTCACCCCGACCGAAGCCGCCATCGTATCGGCGGCCTACGCTCTGGTGGCCGGCATGATCATCGGCGATCTGCGCCTGGCGCAAATCCCCGGCATCCTGGTCAGGGTCGCGGTCGAGAGCGGCCAGATCATGATCATTTTGGCTTGCGCGACGCTGTTCAGCTGGATCCTGGCGCGCGAGGGCGTTCCGCGCGAGCTCGCCGCGCTGGCGCTCAGCTACCACACCGAGCCTTGGATGTTCCTGCTCGCCGTCAATGTGCTGCTGCTGTTTCTCGGCGGCTTCATGGAAACGATTCCGATCCTGGTGATCGTCGTTCCGGTGCTGTTGCCGATCGTCAAGGCGCTGGCGATCGACCCGATTCATTTCGGCGTCATGGTCTCGCTCAACCTGATGCTGGGCCTGATCCACCCGCCGATCGGAATGCTGATGTTCATCGTGATGTCGATGACCAAGATCAGCATGGAGGAGTTTGTCCGCGAAACCTGGCCATTCCTGATCGCGCTGATCGCGGC
>JBBWZU010000649.1:0-4904 GCA_039649225.1 Hyphomicrobiales bacterium
GCCTGTCTTGGAGCTATGGATATGAACGCACTTGCCCGCACGAGCGAAGGACACATGATGCACGCAGAATTCGCCGGCCCGATCGTGATGCTCGGCTTCGGCTCGATCGGCCGCGGCGTGCTGCCGCTGCTCGAGCGCCATATCGGTTTCGACCGCTCCAAATTCGTCGTCATCGCGCCCGATGACAGCGATCGGGTCCTGCTGGACGAGCGCAAGCTCAAATTCGAGAAGCTGGCGATCACGCGCGAAAACTATCGCGATGTGCTCACCCCGCTGCTCACCGGCGGGCCCGGCCGCGGCATGATCGTCAACCTGTCGGTCGATACGTCGTCGGCCGACCTGATCGACCTGTGCAAGGACATCGATGCCTTCTACATCGATACGGTGTGCGAGCCCTGGCCCGGCCTCTACACCAACGCGAAAGCCTCGATCTCCGAGCGCTCGAACTATGCGCTGCGCGAAGGCGTGCTCGACGTGCGCCGCCGCCGTCCGGGCGGCGTCACGGCGGTCTCCTGCTGCGGCGCCAACCCCGGTATGGTGTCGTGGTTGGTCAAGCAGGCGCTGATCGACATCGCGACCGAGCTCAAGCTCAAGTTCACCGAGCCGACCACCCGCGAGGGCTGGGGGACGCTGATGCGCCAAGCCGGCGTCAAGGGCATCCACATCGCCGAGCGCGACACCCAGCGCGCGCGCGATCCAAAGCCGTTCGGCAAGTTCATCAACACTTGGTCGGTGGAAGGCTTCTGCTCCGAGGGGCTGCAGCCCTCCGAGCTCGGCTGGGGCACGCATGAGAAGACCATGCCGGCGGGCTCCGCCCGCCACACTTTCGGCAGTGACGCTGCGATCTATCTCAACCGCCCGGGCGCCGGCACGCGCGTGCGTTCCTGGACGCCGACCGCGCAATCGCAGCACGGCTTCTTGGTGACCCACAACGAATCGATCTCGATTGCCGACTACTTCACGCTGCGCGAGGGCGACAAGGCAGTCTACCGCCCGACCTGCCACTACGCCTACCACCCGTGCGACGACGCGGTGCTGTCGCTGCACGAGATGGCCGGCAATGCCTGGAAGCCGCAGGCGACCTGGCACATCCTGACCGAAACCGACATCGTCGACGGGGTCGACGAGCTCGGCGTGCTGCTCTACGGCCATGCGAAAAATGCCTACTGGTACGGCTCTTCGCTCTCGATCGAGGAGACGCGCAAGCTTGCGCCCTATCAGAACGCGACAGGCTTGCAGGTCACCTCGGCGGTGCTGGCCGGCATCGTGTGGATGCTGGAAAATCCGGACCGCGGCCTCGTCGAAGCCGACGAGATGGATTTCCGCCGCTGCCTGGAAATCCAGATGCCGTATCTCGGGCCTGTGTTCGGCAAGTACACCGACTGGACGCCGCTGGTTGGCCGCAGCGTGCTGTTTCCCGAGGACGTCGACACCAGCGATCCCTGGCAGTTCAAGAACGTGCTGGTGAGCTGAGGTTGACGCCCGCCCGCGCCGGCAAAGTGAGGCGACAGAGTGAAATAAAGATGAGGCGAGCGCGTTAACCGCGCTCGCCTTTTGCGTTGTCCACCGTCACGCGATTGTCACGCAATTGTCTTGCGCCGCCGGATCGAATTTCATAACTTCCGTTTGCCCAATTTCGCACGTGCCTGTGGCTGCGTGTCGATCGGTGGGATCCGGACAAGAGGCCGGATAGCCGCCTACCGAAGAGAGCTTCTCTCTTCCTTGCTAGGTGTCCCGACGGAGCAACGCTCCTGAACGACGCCGATGCGATCGGCAAGCCGGACGCGAAACCGGCGCACTCCGTGCTCAACGGGGGACGCGGCTTAAAGCAACGACGGAGCGGGCTTTTTTGGACCCCCGGCAAGTGCCGGTTGACTGAAAAGGCTTGTCCTTCTTTGCCAACAGTGCGGAACGGGGCCTCCCCTCATCCGGACTAAGGCAGCAATCGATGTGCTGAGCGGTTCACGCGCACGCGTGCGGCCGATTTCATCGCATCAGGTTCACCTTAAGGCGCGAGCGAAGCTCGCGCGGCGCCGGGAAAGGCCGCACGATGACCGCACGCATCCGCGAATTCCTCAAGACCCGCCAGAATGACGGCCCCTGCCTGGTGCTGGACATCGACGTCGTGCGCGACAACTACCAGGCCTTCGCCAAGGCGCTGCCCGACACGCGCGTGTTCTATGCGGTGAAAGCCAATCCGGCGCCGGAAGTGCTCAAGCTCCTGGTCGAGCTCGGCTCCTGCTTCGACGTCGCCTCGATCCACGAGACCGAAACCGTCCTGGCGGCCGGCTGCACGCCGGATCGCATCTCCTACGGCAACACGATCAAGAAGGAGAGCGAGATCGCGGCTGCGCATGGACACGGCATTACGCTCTTTGCAGTCGATTGCGAGGCCGAGGTCGAGAAGGTCGCGCGTGCCGCGCCCGGTGCGCGCGTGATCTGCCGCATCCATTGCGATGGCTCGGGCTCGGAATGGCCGTTGTCGCGCAAGTTCGGCTGCGAGCCCGCATTCGCGGTCGACATTCTGGAGCAGGCGCACCGGCGCGGCCTGGTGCCCTACGGCATCTCATTCCACGTCGGCTCGCAGCAGCACAATATCGAGGCGTGGGACCGCGCGCTGGCATCGGCCGCCGCGATCTTCCGCGGCTGCGCCGAGCGCGGCATCACGCTGTCGATGGTCAATCTCGGCGGCGGTTTTCCGGCGAAATATCTGCGCAAGACGCCGAAACTGGAAAGCTATGGCAAGGCGATCTTCCGCGCGCTGCGCAAGCATTTCGGCAACCAGATCCCCGAGACCATCATCGAGCCCGGCCGCGGGCTTGTCGGCAATGCCGGCGTGATCGAGGCGGAGGTGGTGCTGATCGCCAAGCGCTCGCCGCAGGACGCGGTGCGTTGGGTCTATCTCGACATCGGCAAGTTTCACGGCCTCGCCGAGACCATCGACGAGTCGATCCGCTATCCGATCCGTACCCCGCGCGACCGCGACGAAATGGCCCCCTGCATCATCGCCGGCCCGACCTGCGACAGCGTGGACGTGCTCTACGAGAAGAATCCCTATCCCCTGCCGGTCTCGCTCGCGATCGGCGACAAGGTGCTGATCGAGGCAACCGGCGCGTATACGGCGACCTATTCGTCGGTTGGTTTCAACGGCTATCCGCCGCTGCGGCAATATGTAATCTGAGCGCCGCGCGCTGACTAAATTTTGAGCCTCTGGAACGTTCTTCCGGAGGCTTTTGTTTGCCGGCTACATGGTTGATTTTGCCGGAAGATCACCACAGTCTCCCGCCATGAAAGCGGCGGTGGGACCCGACCACGACTGACGAGGTTGCAATGAAGCTTCTGATTTCGCTGACGATTGGCGCCGTCATGGCGTTGAGTGCCACAGCGCAGGCCGCCACGGCCAGCAGCGAGCCGACCGCGATCGGCCTGTGGGAGCAGGTCGACGAGAAATCCGGCCAGCCGGAAAGCTGGTTCAACATTGTCGAGAAGGACGGCATCTATGTCGGCACCATCGTCAAGATGTTTCAGAAGCCCGGCGATCCCCCGCCCGAGTCTTTTCGCTGCAGCAAGTGCGAAGGTCCCGACAAGGATCAGCCAGTGCTCGGTTTGACCCTGATCAAGGGCATGAAGCGCAAAGGCGTGAAATACGAAGACGGGACGATCATGGACCCGCGCGACGGCAATGTTTATCGCGCGCTGATGGAGGTCAGTCCCGACAACAAGCATCTCGAGGTGCGCGGCTATCTTGGCGTCGCGCTGTTCGGCCGCAGCCAGACCTGGAATCGGCTGCCCGACAATGCGATGGACCCGCCGAAGACAGCGCCGGTGGCTCCGCCAAAGGGCGCAAAGAAGTAGCCGCTAGGCGACCGGCATGGACCGCGGTGCGCCCGCACCGCGGTGATCTGGATCGAACGCCACGGCACTTCGGGCCAGCAGGATCACGCCTTCTGCAGGAACTCGGTCTTCAGCACCACACCTTTGACCTGCTTGGTGTTGCACTCGATCTCCTGATTGTCGGTCAGGCGGATATTCTTGACCAGCGTCCCGCGCTTGAGCGTCTCGGACGTGCCCTTCACCTTCAGGTCCTTGACGAGCGTGACTGAATCGCCGTCGCTCAACTTGGCGCCGTTGCTGTCTTTCACGATGTCGGTCATCTCAATTCCTCTTGAATCCCTCGTCGGGCGCCCCAGTCGACTTCACCCGAGATCGACGATCCCGGCTTCGCCGTCCTCCGTGCCGAAGGCCAGCTTCGAGCCCGTTGCGTTCCAGGCCAGCGCCGAGACCGGGGCCGCACCGGGTTTCTTCGCCAAAATCTCCGCGCCGTCTTCCAGCCGCGACAGCATCACCAGCCCATCCTCGAAGCCGACCGCAACGACGTCCTGCGCGGAATGGCAGGCCACCGCGACCGCGCGCTTGTCATAGGGAATGAGCATGCGCGGCTGCTTGCCCATCGGGCCGTCCTTGGAGCCGAACGGCCACAGGATGAGCTGCTCGGAGCCGGACGTGGCGAGCCACTTGCCGTCGGCGGTCCATGCCATCGAGCGCACCTTGGCCGAATAGCCCGACATCCGCATGTCCTTGGCGTCGGCAAGGCGCCAGCCGTGGAGCGTCGACTCCTGCATCGTGGTGACGAGGAATTTGCCGTCCGGCGAGAACATCACGTCGAGGTGCGAGCCCTTCCAGGCGAACATCTCCGGCGTCGCCTGCGCGTTGGGAAACCATAGCGTCACGCCGCCGTAATGCGCGACCGCAACGCGCAGACCCTTGGGCGAGAAGGCAAGCCCGCCGACATTCGAGGGCAGATCGATCGACTTGATCTCGCCCTTGGCGTTACGCATGAAGGCCTGCTTGCCGGCCGACCACGCAACCGCACCGTCCGGCCCGAGCGCCACGGCATCGATCCA
>JBBWZU010000660.1:0-5172 GCA_039649225.1 Hyphomicrobiales bacterium
AAGGTCGAGCGGATGGTGAGCGCGGGACAGATCTCGCGCCATTTGCCGATCCGGTCGATGGTCTTGGCCTGCGCGGCCGGGCGCTTCATGCGCCGGAGCACGTCGGGCGAGGCATGCTGGAACGGGAGGTCGAGATAGGGCAGCACCGTGCCGTCGGCCATCAGCGGTATGACGTCATCGACGTGCGGGTAGGGGTAGACGTAGTGCAGCCGCACCCACGCGCCCAATTCACCGAGCTCGCGTGTAAGATCGACGAACTTGGCGCGCACCGTGCGGCCTTTCCACTGGCTCTCGGCATATTTGATGTCGACGCCATAGGCCGAGGTGTCTTGCGAGATGACCAGCAGTTCCTTCACGCCGGCTTTGACCAGTTGCTCGGCCTCGCGCAATACGTCGGCGGCGGAGCGCGAGACGAGATCGCCGCGCAGTTTTGGGATGATGCAGAACGAGCAGCGATTGTTGCAGCCTTCGGAAATCTTCAAATACGCATAGTGGCGCGGCGTGAGCTTGATGCCTTCCGGCGGCACCAGATCGACGAACGGGTCATGCAGCGGCGGCGCGGCGCGATGCACCGCCTCGACCACGCTCTCGTATTGCTGCGGGCCGGTGATGGCGAACACGTTGGGAAAGCGCGCCGTGATCTTTTCGGGCTCCGCGCCCATGCAGCCGGTGACCACCACCTTGCCGTTCTCGGCGAGCGCCGAGCCGATGGCGTCGAGCGATTCCGCCTGCGCGCTGTCGAGAAAGCCGCAGGTGTTGACGATCACCATGTCGGCGCCGGCGTGCTCGCGCGAAATCTCGTAGCCCTCCGAGCGCAACGTCGTCAGGATGCGCTCTGAATCGACGAGCGCCTTCGGGCAGCCGAGCGAGACGTAGGAAATCCGCGCCATTATGCGCCCTTCTGCGGCGTGCCGGGCTCGCCCAGATCCCAGTAGAGCCCCGCCATGATGGTCAGCGCCTCGCGTGCCAGCGCGACCGGGAAATGCTCATTCGGGGCATGCTGCGAGCAGCCCGGATAGGAGTGCGGCACCCAGATCGTCGGCAGGCCGAGGCCGTCGGAGAAGATGTCGTTCGGTAGCGAGCCCCCGACGTTGGGCAGCACGGCCGGCTTGGTATTGGTGGTCTTGGCGATCGAGGTGGCGGCCCAGCGCGCCCACGGATGCTCCGGATCCAGCCGCGTTGCGTTCATGATGTCGTCGCGTCCGCGCGCGATCTGCACCATCGGGAAGCCATGGCGGTCGAGATGGCGGCGCAGGGCGGGCAAGAAGTCCTCCGGATTGGTGCCGACCACGAAGCGGATCTGGCCACGCGCCCAGGCGCGCGGCGGCACGGCATTGACCGGGCTTTCCGGCACGCCCGACGTCATCGCGAGGATTTCGAACGTGCACCAGGCGAAGACCTTTTCCGCCAAGGTCAGCCCGGGCTCGGCCCAGTCCGGATCGATCTCCGGATCGCCCGGGCCGGACCTCACCTCGCAATCGGCGAGCGCGCGTTTGACCGATTCCGGAATGCCCGCCGCCGGCACCCATTCGGGAATGCGGATCTGGCCTGTCGGCCCGGTGATGGTCGAGAGCGCGTGCACCAGCTGGATCGCCGGGCTCGAGAGCAGCCCGCCCCAGTTGCCCGAATGATGACCGCCCTCGCGCGCTTCGATCCAGATGTCGATCGGGAAGGCGCCGCGCGTACCGAGCGAAATCGTCGGACGATCCGCGGTCAGGCGCGGTCCATCCGAGCCGACCAGCACGTCGGCTTTCAGCAGATCCTTGTGCGCGGCGCACAGCTCGCGCAGGCCGGGCGAGCCGGTTTCCTCGCCCATCTCGATCAGCCATTTGGCATTGAAGCCGAGCTTGCCGCGCTCGGCCAGAACGGCGGCTTGCGCCGCGATATTGATCGTGTGCTGGCCCTTGTTGTCGACGACGCCGCGCCCGTAGTAGCGCCCGTCCTTTTCGGTCACGGTCCAGGGAGAGAGGCCCTCGTGCCAGCTCTTGTCGAGCCCGCGGATGACGTCGCCGTGGCCATAGCCGAACACCGTCGGCAGCGCGGGGTCCTCAATGCGTTCCGCAAACAGAAACGGCCCCTTGGCACGCGCCTGCGTCAGCGTGCGGGTCTTAAAGCCGAGCTGCTCCAGCGCCGGCACCATCTCGCTTGAGATATAACGTGCAAGATCCTCGGAACGCTCGGGATTCTGGCTTTCGGTCGGGATCGCAACGCGGCGCGACAGGTCGTCTTTAAAGGCGCCGGAATCAAAATAAGCTGCGGCACGGGCAATCGCGGCGGCTCGGGTCATTTTTGTTCTTTCTACGCTGGCGGAGAGGGTGGCCTTAGGCCGGTCTCTTAGAACTGTCCAGTAGCCGGAACCTCAACCTTTGTGCTTCGATATGATGACTTCAAGTTGAGGCTCTATCCGGAGGCGGCGGCGATGGGAAGCGACCTGTTCGTTGGCAGCATCGGTGTGGAAGGCCTGGAAACCTCGCTGGCGTCGCACTTTGCCGGTCATGGTCTGAAGCTTGACCTGCAACGATTGTTTGAAGCCGACGAGGTAGAGGCGACGCTCTGCTTTCTCAACGGAGCGTCCCTCATGGCATTTCTGGAACATGTCGGCGTCGTCGAAGGCTATCCGGACAGCCATACGGCGCTCCGCGCTTTTGAGCGCGGCGAGACAAGATTGAAGAACATACCGTGCTGGGAAAATTCGATCTGGCTGCCATTCGATTTCGAACATGCCGGCACGCTTAAGGACGATCCAACGGTCTTTGTTGGAAGCGGCCCGGCGCTCTTGCGGGAGTTGGCGGATCTGCAGCAGCGTTCACCGCTCGGCCTCGGAGCGAGTCCGAACGGGTATGAACGAATGCGGCAGGACATTCGTGCATTCTACAGGGACAGAACGGCGTTCCAGCTCGATGAAGCGGATACGATCCGATGGATTTGGCGCGCGCTGTTCGATGGTGCGACGATTGCGAACAGATTGACGTCTACTCTCTCGTCGACGCCGGGCTGATCGCCGGAAGCATGCGCTGCCGGGCAGGGCGCCAGATAAGGCTTGCCCACTTTAGTCAAGTGTACAAAATTAGCCTCCAGCCTCGGTTTGCATAGGGCGGGGCGACGCTCGCACCGGACCGGGGTCGAGGTCGCAATGGACGTCCAGAGTCCATCCGAGCTGGTCCTGCCGGCGCTCGCGCGGGCCGGAGGCGAATTGTCGCCCCAGGCCGTCGCAGGACTGATCCGGCATCCGCGTTTTCCCGCCGCCATGCGCACCGTGCTCACCGAGAATGTCCGCCTCTACAAGGGCAATCGCATCCTCAATCATGTCGGCTACGACCGCGGGCGCCTGGTGACCGCCATCCTGGCTTTCTATCTGCACGTCGCGCGCGAGCCCGGCGACCCGACGTCGGGGCTGACGGCGCAGCGCCTGAAGTCGCTGTGCGTCGAGCAGGATGTGTGCAGTCCGGGTCGCGCGCGGGCGATGCTGTCGCTGTTGCGCCTGTTCGGTTATGTGGCCCCCGCGGCAGCGCACGACCGCCGCTTCAAGCGTCTCGAGCCGACCGAATTGCTGGTCACGTCGCTACGCCAGCGCTGGGCGCGCATGTTCGAGGCGGTCGCGATGATGTTGCCGGAAGGCGAGGCGGCGGGCGCATGCCTCGATCGCGACGACTTTCTTGCCGCCTTCGTGCGCAAGGTGGTCGACCACTATCGTGGCGGCCTTCGTGCGCTCCAGTTTACGCCGGAGCTTAAGCCTTTCGCGGAACGCAATGCCGGCCTCACGATCCTGTTCAGTCTGGTCATTGCCGGCGAAACCGATGACACCATGCCTCCCACGAGGCCGGTCCACATCCCGATCTCCGAGCTGGCCCGCCGGTTCTCGGTGTCGCGCGCCCACGTGCGGCGGCTGTTGCGCGAGGCTGCCGCCGAAGGCCTGATCGCGCGGACCGGAGCCGCTCAGGACGCCGTAACGCTGCTGCCGTCATTGTCGCGTGCGCTCCAGCAATCCGCCGCGATCGTGTTCTTGTTCTTCGCGCATTGCGCACGCGAGGCCTTGGCCGAAATCGACAGCGACACCGCCGCGATCGCGGGCTGACGAAGGCCGCCTTAGTCGCGCGCGATGCCGAGCCGGTTCAAAATGCTTTTGCTCGTCGACGAATTTTTTCCGGCCATTGCGATGCGGTCAAATTTGTTCAGCCTGCCGCTCATCAAGGTCAATTTTGTTCAGTTCTCTCGTTCACGCACACCGGTACACCTCCCGCCGACGACAACCGTCGCGCAACCTGATTTACGGAGGAATGTATCATGCAATCTCTACCCTTGAAGCTCGCCCTGACCGGCACGCTTGCCGCGCTGCTTTTGGCGGTTCCGGTATCGATCGATCTAACCCGGCCGCACGCGGCGACTGCGAACCGCGCCGAGCTGATCGGGATCGGGCTGAAGATCGATAGCGCCGAGGCGCGGGTCGGCCGGCCCGCGACACCACGCAGCGCCGCCGGCGTGGCGCGCCGCACTACCCGCCAGACCGTTCGGCAGGTCACTCCCTATGCGGGCGCGGTCGTTGCTGCGCCGGTGGTCGCCGGCACGGCCGCCGTCGTCGGCGCTGGCGCCGCGGCACGCTGCACCACCGTGCTGATCCGCGGCGTCGCGGTCCGCCGCTGCGGCCGCGTCGTGTACTGAGGAGAGCCACGCCATGATCACATCCACATCGTTCAAGCACGCGGCTGCCGCGTCCCTCATGCTCCTCACACTCGCCATGGCCGGCCGGGCTTCGGCGCAGCAGCCCAGTCAGGAGCAGATCGGCGCGATCCGCAGCGCGTGCCGTGCCGACTATCAGGCGCGCTGCGTGGGCGTGCAGCCCGGAGGTCCGGAAGCTCTCGCCTGCTTGAAGAAGAACGTCGCCATGCTTTCTCCCGGCTGTCAGAAGGCGGTGGGAAGTGTCGATGGTGGCGCGGCACAAAAATCCGGCGAGGCGGTCGCCGCCAGTCCGCCTGGTGCCGCCGCGCCCGCCACCGAGCCCAATGCGGCGACCAACGCAACGAGCGCGGCGCCCGTCGCCGCTGTCGCGCCGCCCGCCGCGGCACCCACCGCAAGGGCGGCGAGCACGATGGCGGCCACCCGACTAGCGGCGGCGCCGCGCGCCGAGCTCGCCGTCCTGCGCCAGGCCTGCGGCCGGGACTATCAGGCCAATTG